>JAWETZ010000019.1:0-50582 GCA_032480835.1 Streptococcus mitis | reverse complement strand
GTTGCTTTTCATTATAGATCTTATGGGACTTTTTTTCTACAACAAAATAGGCTCCATAATATCCATAGGGGATTTACCCACTACAAATATTATAGAGCCAGAAAAAAATGAACTTGAGTTACCAAGTTCATTTTTTTATGTTTTCTTAAGGAGCAAAACTGATGCAGACTGCTTCTGGTACATGGAAGTCGTTAGAAAGTTCTGCTAGACGACCAGTTTCAGGATTACGTTTAAAGACGGTCGCATTGTCAGAGTCTTGATGGACAGCAATGACAAATTCTTGGTCTGGTGTCAAATCAAAATCACGTGGAGTCTGACCATGAGTAGGAACGATTTCTAACAATTCTAGACTACCGTCTGCAAGAATTGTATATACTGCGATAGAATCATGGCCACGGTTAGAAGCGTAGAGGTATTTACCATCTTTAGAGAGACGAATAGCAGCAGTTCCATTAAAACCTTCGTAACCTTCTGGTAGAGTTGAAATAACTTGCATGCGTTCAAATTCGCCAACACCATCGTAGATTAAAACTTCGATAGTACTATTGAGTTCACAAATCAGATAAGCGATTTTATAGTGGTTATGGAAAACGATATGGCGTGAGCCTGCTCCTGGCTGGCTGTGATAGGTATAGAGTTTAGATAATTTCCCTTCTTGATTAAGGTTATAGGTGATGACTTGGTCAGTACCTAAATCACAGGTCACTAGATAGTGGTCAGGTGTTAAGTCTGTAAAGTGAACATGGGGTGAAGCTTGATTTTCATGTGGACCTTGGCCACTGTGTTGATCCACATCGCTAAGTAGAAGACTGCCATCTTCCTGACGTTTATAAACAAGGACCTGCCCCTTGTGGTAGTTTGCCGCGTATACTAAATCACGCTTTTCATCCACAGCAACATAACAGTGGGGAGCTCCTTCTTCCACGACATGATTTAATAAGGTTCCATCAGTTTGATAGGCTGCAATGCCCCCCTTATCATCTTGACTACCAACAGTATATAAATGTTGGTGTTGGTCAAAGGCAAGGTAGGTCGGACTAGGCTCAGCTGAAAAAAGTTCTAGATTTGAAAGCTGACCAGTTTCTCTATCAAAGTCTGCCTTGTAAATCCCTTGGGAAGTACGACGTGTATAAGTTCCAAAATAAACAGTTTCTTTCATAACTTTACCTCTATAATAAAGATAAGACTATTATATCACAAAAATTATAGTTGGAGAAACTCTCTAACACATAGATAAGTATAATAAAATATCAAATTTAGCTTGATTTCCTTTTGAAAAGTGCTATAATAATCCTATACAAATTGCAAAGGAGTTTTTTATGAAAAAACGTGTTTTCTTAGCAGCTGGAGTTGCTGTACTCTCAGCAGCTGTTCTAGCAGCTTGTTCGTCTGGTAATGGGAATAAAGAAGCAACTAAACCAGTTACTTATGCCTATGTATTTTCATCAGATCCTGCGACTCTGGATTATACAGTTTCGGGGAAAAATTCTACAAAACAGATTACTGGTAATGTCATTGATGGACTACTAGAAAATGATCAATACGGGAATCTAGTACCATCAGTTGCAGAAGATTGGACTGTTTCCAAAGATGGTTTGACCTATACCTATAAAATTCGTAAGGGTATCAAGTGGTATACCAATGAAGGCGAAGAATATGGAGAAGTTAAGGCTCAGGATTTTGTGACTGGTCTAAAACACGCAGCTGACAAGAAATCAGAAGCACTTTATCTTGTACAGGATTCTGGATTCTATTAAAGGATTAGATGACTATGTAAATGGGAAAACAACGGATTTTTCTACTGTTGGTGTAAAAGCAACAGACGATTATACTGTAGTCTATACTTTAAACAATCCAGAATCTTTCTGGAATTCGAAGACAACAATGGGAGTTCTTGCTCCTGTTAGCGAAAACTTTTTAGCTTCTAAAGGAGATGACTTTGGTAAGGCGACTGATGTAACAAGCATTCTATACAATGGGGCTTATCTTCTAAAAGGTCTTACATCTAAATCTTCTATTGAAATGACTAAAAACCAAAACTATTGGGATAAACAAAATGTCTTTATTGATGATATTAAGTTGTCTTACTTTGATGGTCAGGACGCAGACTCTCTTGGACGTGGTTTTGATGAAGGAAATTATCCTGCAGCACCTCTCTTTAAAAACTCTGCTAACTATGAACGGCTAAAAGAAAAATACAAAGATAACATTATTTATAGTCAACAACAAGGAACGACTTTCTATATTTCGACGAATATTGACCGTGTTGCCTACAATCACACCGCTAAAACAAGTGATGCAGAAAAATCATCTACTAAGAAGGCTTTGCTGAACAAAGATTTCCGTCAATCCTTGGCTTTTGCTATAGATCGTAAAGCAGGAATCTCTCAAGTATTTGGGGACGAAGTAGCACCTCGTAAGTTACGGACAAGTTTCACTCCTCCAACCTTTGTACAAGTAGGGGATCAAACATTTGGTCAAGTTACTAAGACAGAATTGGATAAATTGGATAATGTCTGGAAAGATGTTAGTCTTGATGATGCCCAGGATTCACTTCATAATGTAGATAAGGCTAAAGCTAAATTGGAAGCTGCTAAGAAAACTCTTCAAGCTGATGGAGTACAGTTCCCTATTCATTTAGATATTCCAGTATCTTCTACTCGTCCAGATTTTGTGCGTCAAGCTCAATCTTATAAACAATCCATCGAGGAAGCTATTGGAGTAGACAATGTTGTAGTTGATATTCAACAAGTTTCTGACGATGAATTGTCAAGTATGACAGTTCTAGCTACTTCTAATACTAATACTGACTGGGATATTAATGTAAATAGTGGATGGTCACCTGATTACGCAGATCCTTCAACTTATCTAGATATATTTGATCCAACATCTGGACCAAATCTTCTTAGTTCCTTAGGTGTAACACCAGGTAAAGACAGTTCAGTAATCAAAGCTGTTGGCTTAGATAAGTTTAAAGAGTTAATTACTGATGCTAATAGTGAGAAAACAGATCTTGAAAAACGATATGCTAAATATGCAAAAGCTCAAGCTTGGTTAACAGACAGTGCCTTGGTTATTCCTGTACAATCAGCCGGTGCCCAAATGCTTCTTACTAAGAAAGTTCTTGGAACAGGTGCCTATGGTTGGGTAGGTGATAAGACCGATGAAAATAGTTATAAATATCTTAAACTCCAAGATAAGATTGTCACTACTAAAGAAATGGATGAGTTCCGTAAGAAATTTGCTGACGAAAAAGCTAAATCAAATGCAGATTATCAAATGAACTTAGATCGTCATATTCAGGACTAATGGAATCTCCTCTTTTGAGGAGATTTTTGTTTAAACTTTATGTAAGCACTTTAAAAAAGAGTTATTTTTATTTGAAAATGATATAATGAAAGGACAAAAGAAAGGAAGTATTTATGGATCAAAAAGAGAAACATTTTAGCCTATCTTGGTTTTTTAAGTGGTTTTTGGATAATAAAGCGATTACAGTATTTTTAGTAACCTTATTATTAGGGCTTAATATTTTTATTTTAAGTAAGATTAGCTTTATTTTTCTACCTGTTCTAGATTTTTTAGGGGTTGTTATGTTGCCAGTTATTTTATCTGGATTACTTTATTATTTGCTCAACCCTATTGTAGATTTAATGGAGAAACACAAAATCAATCGTGTCATAGCAATCAGTATTGTCTTTGTCATCATAGCTCTCTTTATCATTTGGGGCTTGGCAGTAGCTATTCCAAATCTGCAACGTCAGGTCTTAATATTTGCTAAAAATGTACCAATCTATCTCGAAGATGCTGATCGAGTGATTAATGATTTGGTAACCAAGCGTTTGCCAGATGATTTTAGACCTCAGTTAGAACAAGTTTTGACAAACTTCTCTAGTCAGGCTACAGTTTGGGCAAGTAAGGTTTCATCTCAGGCAGTCAATTGGGTGAGTGCCTTTATTAGTGGGGCATCTCAAGTGATTGTTGCCTTGATTATCGTTCCTTTCATGCTCTTTTATCTCTTGCGTGATGGGAAAGGTTTGCGTAACTATTTGACCCAATTCATGCCGACGAAATTGAAGGAGCCTGTTGGACAGGTTTTATCAGATGTGAATCAACAGTTGTCTAACTATGTTCGAGGACAAGTGACAGTGGCTATTATTGTAGCGGTAATGTTTATGATTTTCTTCAAGATTATTGGTCTACGCTATGCAGTTACGTTGGGGGTTACTGCTGGTATTTTAAATCTGGTTCCTTATCTGGGTAGCTTCTTGGCTATGCTTCCTGCCCTAGTATTGGGCTTAATTGCTGGGCCAGTCATGCTTTTGAAAGTAGTGATTGTCTTTATCGTAGAACAAACTATTGAAGGCCGTTTTGTCTCTCCATTGATTTTGGGAAGTCAATTAAACATCCATCCTATTAATGTTCTTTTTGTCTTGTTAACTTCAGGATCCATGTTTGGTATCTGGGGAGTCTTGCTCGGTATTCCAGTTTATGCCTCTGCTAAAGTTGTCATTTCAGCTATTTTTGAATGGTATAAGGTAGTTAGTGGCCTATATGAACTAGAAGGAGAGGAAGTAAAGAGTGAACAATAGTCAACAGATCTTACAGGCTTTGGAGGAGCAAGATTTAACCAAGGCTGAGCACTATTTCGTCAAAGCTTTAGAAAATGATCCAAGTGACCTTCTGTATGAGTTAGCTACTTATCTTGAAGGGATTGGTTTTTATCCTCAGGCCAAGGAAATTTACCTGAAAATCGTAGAGGACTTTCCAGAGGTTCATCTTAATCTAGCAACTATTGCTAGCGAAGATGGTCAAATAGAAGAAGCCTTTGCCTATCTAGAGGAAATCCAAGCTGACAGTGACTGGTATATATCGGCTTTGGCCCTTAAGGCAGACCTTTACCAGATGGAAGGTTTGACAGATGTGGCGCGTGAGAAATTGCTGGAGGCCTTGACTTATTCAGAGGATCCTCTCTTGATATTGGGATTAGCAGAGTTGGATAGTGAGTTGGAAAATTACCAAGAAGCTATTCAAGGCTATGCCCAGTTAGATAATCGCTCGATTTATGAGCAAACAGGCATTTCCACCTATCAACGAATTGGTTTTGCTTATGCCCAGTTGGGTAAATTTGAAACGGCCACAGAGTTTTTAGAAAAAGCATTAGAGTTAGAATACGATGACCTAACAGCTTTTGAGTTGGCTAGTCTGTACTTTGATCAGGAAGAGTATCAAAAGGCTGTTCTCTACTTTAAGCAGCTTGATACTATTTCACCTGATTTTGAAGGCTATGAGTATGGTTACAGTCAGGCCCTACATAAGGAGCATCAAGTTCAAGAAGCCCTGCGTATCGCTAAGCAAGGTTTAGAGAAAAATCCCTTTGAAACTCGCCTCTTGCTAGCCGCTTCACAATTCTCTTATGAATTACATGATGCTAGTGGGGCAGAAAATTATCTTCTTACTGCAAAAGAAGATGCTGAGGATACAGAAGAAATCTTACTTCGTTTAGCAACTATTTATCTGGAGCAGGAGCGTTATGAGGATATTCTAGACTTGCAGAGCGAGGAGCCAGAAAATCTTTTGACCAAGTGGATGATTGCTCGTTCTTATCAAGAAATGGACGATTTGGATACTGCCTATGAGCATTACCAAGAGTTGGCTGGTGATTTGAAGGACAATCCAGAATTTCTAGAACACTACATTTATCTCTTGCGTGAATTGGGCTACTTTGAAGAAGCAAAAGTCAATGCACAAGCTTACTTAAAACTGGTCCCAGATGATGTGCAAATGCAAGAATTGTATGAGAGATTGTAAAAAATAAGTCTAGGAAAAAACGCTATTTTTGTAGAAAATGAAGTGAATCTTCCTACAATAAAGCGCATAATATCAAGTTTTGAACACTTGATACTATGCGTTTTTGTGATCGAAAAGACTTTTTATCCAGTCTAATCTTATAGTATATTGAAATAGAATATGAACAAATTGATTAAGGAATTTAAAGCAATTCTAGAAATATTTTAGAAGCGATATTGTATTATTCTAGATTCAATAAACCATATCATTTTTTATAAATATGATTTTATTGAATTATTGTAAAAAATAAAAAGCTTATATAAGTTTCAGATAGTGATTCAAACTTTGTCTCTAAAAAACCTGAGGTCATTGTTGCTAGAAATGGTAATAAAATGCTTCTTGATTTTGATTTAAAATGAGTCAAAAAGCCGTTTTAAAGCGGTTTTTTGTTATAATTAAATGAAGAATGTAGAATAAAAGGAGAATAACATGACTTTTGAAGAAATCCTGCCTGGGTTAAAGGCTAAGAAAAAATATGTACGAACTGGTTGGGGAGGCGCTGAAAACTATGTCCAACTCTTTGATACTATTGAACAAAACGGGATTGCACTTGAAGTTACGCCCTATTTTCTAATCAACGTGTCTGGAGAAGGAGAAGGTTTTTCCATGTGGAGTCCGACACCTTGTGATGTTTTGGCGACGGATTGGGTAGAAGTGCATGACTAAATGTGTACTCATTACAGGCGTTAGTTCAGGCATTGGATTGGCTCAAGCTAGCCTCTTTTTAGAGAAGGGCTATCAAGTTTATGGAGTTGACCAAGGTGAAGATCCACTCTTACAGGGTGATTTCCACTTTTTACAGAGAGATTTGACCTTGGACTTGGAGCCTATTTTTGACTGGTGTCCTCAGGTGGATGTTTTGTGCAATACTGCGGGAGTTTTGGATGATTATAAACCACTTTTGGAACAGACAGCGCAGGAAATTCAAGAAATTTTTGAAATTAACTACGTGACTCCTGTTGAGTTGACTCGGTATTATTTGACTCAAATGTTGGAGAATAAAAAAGGGACCATTATCAATATGTGTTCCATAGCTTCGAGCCTAGCAGGTGGCGGTGGACACGCCTATACTTCTTCTAAGCACGCCTTGGCTGGCTTTACCAAGCAGTTGGCTCTAGACTATGCAGAAGCTGGGATTCAGGTCTTTGGAATTGCTCCAGGAGCCGTCAAGACAGCTATGACCGCTGTAGACTTTGAGCCAGGTGGATTGGCTGACTGGGTGGCTAGTGAAACACCAATCAAACGCTGGATCGAGCCAGAGGAAGTGGCAGAAGTCAGTCTCTTTTTGGCCAGTGGAAAGGCATCTGCCATGCAGGGACAAATTTTGACAATAGATGGTGGCTGGTCTTTGAAGTAGGAGGATCTGATGGAAATCAAAAGACACTTTGGAGTCTACGCTGTTTGCTTTGAAAATGGGAAGTTACTCTGCATTGAAAAAACGAGAGGCCCTTATCAACATCGGTATGATCTACCTGGAGGCAGTCAGCAACTTGGTGAAGGACTGACGGAAACGCTGACTAGAGAAGTTATGGAAGAGACGGGATTTACTGTTAGAAGCTACTCTAATCCTCAAATCTACGATGTTTTCGTCAGGGAAGAGTTAAAAAATTTTATGGTTCACCATATCATGGCCTTGTATGATGTTGAAATGAATGAGAGTGCACCTCAAGTTACGATTTCGAAAGCTGTGTCTGATGGTGCGAATGATTCACTTGGATATATTTGGATGGATATTCAAGAGATCACAGAAGAAAATGCATCGCCATTAGTCTTAAAGGTTAAGTCTGAATTATTAGGATTTCCAGAACTGGACAAGACTTCTTACATGAATTGGAAGGTGAATGATGAAAAATCAACTAGCTCTTAGTGGCGAAAAAATTCTTGAAAAAATTTATCCTCAACTATTTCACCACATTGGTATGATTCGTGGGGAATACTTGTTGAGGGAGCTTAACCAGAACATCCTGTTACCAAGTTGTCAGCAATTTGTAAAAGATTATCTAGACACTATTTGCTCCTTGTACTCAGATGAAGAGGTATGGTATCGTTTTTCTGAATTAACGAATACAGAAGCCAATTGTTTAGAGGGGACTAAAGAGTATTTTGATGAAAATCATCCCTTGTTTGGTTATAGAGGGACTAGACGTTTACTAGCGTGTTTGGATGAATTTCAGGCTGAAGCACATGTCGTTACAGAAGTTTATCAAAACAATCCCAATCTGTCTCTTATCTTTCCTTTTGTCAATGATGCTGAGCAGTTAAAGCAAGCTATTAGAGTATTGCGTCAGCAGGGTTTTACTGGGAAAGTTGGCACGATGATTGAATTACCGTCAGCATATTTTGACTTAGACAGCATACTGGAAGCTGGTATTTCAAAGATTGTAGTTGGAATGAATGATTTGACTTCCTTTGTTTTTGCCACTGTGAGAAACAGTCAATGGCATGATATGGAAAGTCCAATTATGTTAGATATGTTGAGACAGATGCAAGATAAAGCAAGGACGAAAAAGATTGACTTTGCTGTGGCAGGCTATCTGAATACTTCTTTCATACAAAAAATGAATCAGATGGGTATCAAGTGCATTATCCACTATAGCTCTATTCCAGAGATTTTTGATTTAGAGATTGACCATCCAGACCATCTCAAATACATCAAAGAAGAAAGTAAAAAATCACAAAGGAGAAACCTATGACACCGCAAGAAATGTGGAATGCCTACAAGAAAATCAATCCTTCGATCGGAGATGAAATCGATGCTTGGGCTTTTGGAGTGGAACCAGACCTTTTAGCGGATTTAGTGTTTAAAGGCGAAAAGACAGCAACAGCGTCGGCTTATGACCTCTACGTACTAGATGACGAACCCCTTCCGCAAGAAGGTACCTTTGACATCATTTTAGATAGTCAAAATCAGGCTGTTTGTATTGTCGAAATTACAAAGGTTTCTGTCCAACCCTTCAATCAAGTTTCTGCGCAACATGCCTTTAAGGAAGGGGAAGGTGACAAATCCCTAGCCTATTGGCGTCAGGTTCATGAGGATTGTTTCGCCGAGTGGCTGAGAGAATCAGGACTGACTTTTACACCTGAAAGCAAGGTTGTTTTAGAAGAATTTCGCAAGGTTTACCCACTGTAGACTTCTAGAAGGAAGAAAGTTTTGGAAATCACTGTCCAATCCTTTTTTCTTAGACAAAACATGATATAATAAGTTTGTTTGAAGAAGAGCTCTAGCTCTTAAACTTAGAATAGGAGAAAACTATGCAAGCAGTTGAACATTTTATTAAGCAATTTGTTCCTGAACACTATGATTTATTTTTAGACTTGAGTCGTGAGACCAAGACTTTTTCAGGAAAGGTGACCATTACGGGTCAAGCACATAGTGACCGTATTTCCCTCCACCAAAAAGACTTGGAAATCGCCACTGTAGAAGTTGCAGGTCAAGCTCGCCCATTTACAGTTGACCATGACAATGAAGCCCTTCATATTGAACTTGCTGAAGCAGGTCAAGTTGAAGTAGTTATCGCTTTCTCAGGAAAAATTACAGACAACATGACAGGGATTTATCCTTCATACTACACAGTTGATGGAGTCAAGAAGGAAGTCTTGTCTACTCAGTTCGAGAGTCATTTTGCGCGTGAAGCCTTCCCATGTGTGGATGAGCCAGAAGCTAAAGCAACTTTTGACCTTTCTCTACGTTTTGACCAAGCAGAAGGTGAATTGGCCTTGTCAAACATGCCAGAGATTGACGTTGAAAACCGTAAGGAAACAGGTATCTGGAAGTTTAAGACAACACCTCGCATGTCTTCTTACTTGTTAGCATTTGTTGCGGGTGATTTGCAAGGTGTGACGGCTAAAACTAAAAACGGTACCCTCGTGGGTGTTTACTCAACCAAAGCTCATCCACTATCAAACCTTGATTTCTCATTGGATATCGCTGTTCGCTCAATCGAGTTTTACGAAGATTACTATGGAGTTAAGTACCCAATCCCTCAATCTCTCCACATCGCCCTTCCTGACTTCTCAGCTGGAGCTATGGAAAACTGGGGTCTTGTGACCTACCGTGAAGTGTACTTGGTTGTGGATGAGAACTCTACCTTTGCCAGCCGTCAACAAGTTGCCCTTGTTGTGGCCCATGAATTGGCTCACCAATGGTTTGGGAACCTCGTAACGATGAAATGGTGGGATGACCTTTGGCTCAATGAAAGCTTTGCTAACATGATGGAATACGTCTGTGTGGATGCTATTGAACCAAGCTGGAATATCTTTGAAGATTTCCAAACAGGTGGTGTTCCGTCTGCCTTGAAACGTGATGCGACTGATGGTGTTCAGTCTGTTCACGTCGAAGTTAAACATCCAGATGAAATCAATACGCTCTTTGACGGAGCTATCGTCTATGCCAAAGGAAGTCGCCTCATGCACATGCTCCGTCGTTGGCTAGGTGATGCCGATTTTGCCAAAGGTTTGCATGCCTACTTTGAAAAACATCAATACAGCAATACCATTGGTCGTGACCTTTGGGATGCTCTTGGTCAAGCATCAGGTCGTGATGTTGCAGCCTTCATGGATTCTTGGTTGGAACAACCTGGTTATCCAGTTCTCACTGTCAAAGTTGAAAATGATGTCTTGAAGATCTCACAAAAACAATTCTTTATCGGTGAGCACGAAGACAAGAACCGTCTCTGGGTTGTGCCACTCAATAGCAACTGGAAAGGCTTGCCTGATACACTCGAAACTGAAAGCATCGAAATTCCAGGCTACGCTGCTCTTCTTGCTGAAAATGACGGTGCTCTTCGTCTCAACACTGAAAATACAGCCCACTACATTACAGACTATCAAGGAGACTTGTTAGATGCAGTTCTTGCTGACCTAGTTGAGCTTGATAACACAAGTAAACTGCAAATCGTCCAAGAACGTCGCTTGCTTGCTGAAGCAGGGCACATTTCTTATGCAGACTTGCTCCCTGTCCTTAATAAACTTGCTAAGGAAGAATCTTACCTTGTTGTTTCAGCTGTTTCTCAAGTAATTTCTGCCCTCGAGCGCTTTATCGATGAAGGTACAGAAGCTGAAAGAGCCTTCAAAGCCTTGGTTGCTAAATTGGCTCGTCATAACTATGACCGTCTTGGTTTTGAAGCTAAAGATGGAGAATCAGATGAGGATGAATTGGTTCGTCAGTTGACCATTTCGATGATGATTCGCTCAAATGATGCAGAAGCTAGTCAAGTCGCTAGCCAAATCTTCGAAGCTCACAAGGATCAACTTGCAGGGCTTCCAGCAGCTATTCGTTCACAAGTTCTCATCAATGAAATGAAACATCATGAGACCAAAGACTTGTTAGCACTTTATCTTGATACTTATACTCACGCAACAGATGCTGTCTTTAAACGTCAGTTGGCTGCGGCTCTTGCCTACAGTAAAGATGCGGACAATATCCAAACCTTGATTGCTGCTTGGAAAGACAAATTTGTGGTCAAACCACAAGACTTGTCAGCTTGGTATTTCCAGTTTTTAGGTCATCAAGCAACTCAGGAAACAGCTTGGTCTTGGGCTCGTGAAAACTGGGCTTGGATTAAGGCAGCTCTGGGAGGAGATATGAGCTTTGATAGCTTTGTTATCCTTCCTGCGCACGTATTTAAGACTCAGCAACGCTTGGCAGAGTACAAGGAATTCTTTGAACCGCAACTTTCTGACCTTGCTCTTAGCCGTAACATCGGTATGGGAATCAAGGAAATTGCAGCGCGTGTTGACTTGATTAACCGTGAAAAAGCTGCAGTGGAAGCAGTCGTTCTTCAATATGGGAAAGCTTAAACATTCGTAAAATAATAAAAACTCAACTTTCTCTCTTAAAGTAAGAGGGAGTTGAGTTTTTTTTAAGGCAAATTTGGTATAATGGTTTTAATAAGGAGGAGTTTCTCATGATAAAAATCTTATTGGTTGAGGATGACCTAGGCCTGTCAAATTCAGTATTTGACTTTTTAGACGATTTTGCAGATGTCATGCAGGTATTTGATGGGGAAGAAGGTCTCTACGAAGCTGAAAGTGGCGTCTATGACTTGATTTTGCTCGATTTAATGTTACCTGAAAAAAATGGCTTCCAAGTCTTGAAAGAATTGCGTGAAAAGGGAATTACGACACCAGTTCTGATTATGACTGCCAAGGAAAGTCTGGATGACAAGGGACATGGATTTGAACTGGGAGCGGATGATTATCTGACCAAACCTTTCTACCTAGAAGAACTCAAAATGCGGATTCAAGCCCTTCTCAAACGTTCAGGTAAGTTTAATGAAAATACCTTGACTTATGGAAATATTGTAGTTAATTTGTCAACCAACACCGTTAAGGTCGAAGATACTTCAGTCGAATTACTGGGCAAAGAGTTTGATTTATTAATTTATTTCCTTCAAAATCAAAATGTTATTTTGCCTAAGACTCAGATTTTTGATCGTTTATGGGGATTTGATAGTGATACAACGATTTCGGTTGTTGAAGTCTATGTTTCAAAAGTCCGTAAGAAATTAAAAGGAACCACTTTTGCAGAGAATTTGCAAACCTTGCGCAGTGTTGGGTATATTTTAAAAGATGTTCAGTAAACTAAAAAAAACATGGTATGCGGATGATTTTAGTTATTTTATCCGCAACTTTGGTGTCTTCACTCTGATTTTCTCCACCATGACTCTGATTATTTTACAGGTCATGCATTCGAGTCTCTATACTTCGGTGGATGATAAGCTTCATGGCTTGAGCAACAATCCTCAGGCAGTTATTCAGTTGGCGTTAAATAGGGCGACAGAAGAGATTAAAGATTTGGAGAATGCTGCTACAGATACTAGCAAGACTGAGGTAAAACCCAATGTCAGTTCCAACACAGAAGTCATTCTTTTTGATAAGAATTTTACCCAACTCCTTTCTGGAAATCGATTTTTGGGATTGGATAAGATTAAGTTAGAAAAGAAAGAACTAGGCCATATCTACCAGATTCAGGTTTTTAATAGCTATGGACAAGAAGAAATCTATCGCATGATATTGATGGAAACCAATATCAGTTCGGTTTCAACCAATATCAAGTATGCGGCTGTCTTGATTAATACCAGTCAGTTGGAGCAGGCAAGTCAAAAGCATGAGAAATTGATTGTGGTTGTGATGGCAAGTTTCTGGATTCTGTCTTTGCTTGCCAGTCTCTATCTAGCTAGGGTCAGTGTTCGGCCTCTGCTTGAGAGCATGCAGAAGCAGCAGTCCTTTGTGGAAAATGCCAGTCATGAGTTACGAACCCCACTTGCAGTTCTGCAAAATCGTTTAGAGACCCTTTTCCGTAAGCCAGAAGCTACCATTATGGATGTGAGCGAAAGTATTGCATCTAGTTTGGAAGAAGTCCGAAATATGCGGTTTTTGACGACAAACTTGTTGAATTTAGCTCGTAGAGATGATGGGATTAAGCCTGAACTTGGAGAAGTTCCAACCAGCTTTTTTAATACGACTTTCACAAATTATGAAATGATTGCTTCGGAAAATGATCGTGTCTTCCGTTTTGAAAATCGTATCCATCGAACGATTGTCACAGATCAGCTTCTATTGAAGCAGTTGATGACTATCTTATTTGATAATGCTGTCAAGTATACTGAAGAGGATGGTGAAATTGATTTTGTGATTTCAGCGACTGATCGTAATCTATATTTACTTGTTTCTGATAATGGAGTCGGTATTTCCGCAGAAGATAAAAAGAAAATTTTTGATCGCTTTTATCGAGTGGATAAAGCTAGGACTCGTCAAAAAGGTGGCTTTGGTTTAGGATTATCTCTGGCCAAGCAAATTGTAGATGCCTTAAAAGGAACCATTACTGTTAAAGATAATAAACCAAAGGGAACAATCTTTGAAGTGAAGATTGCCATTCAGACACCATCTAAAAAGAAAAAATAAAAATATCGCTCCAGCTGGGGCGATATTTTGGATTTATCTTTTTAGTTTTCGTTTGATAATAGAGCGTTGGATTTTTAGAACAAGTAAGCTGGATCCGATTGCTGCGATAAAAGCAAGAGCAGTTGATAATTTTAACGCCAAAAAGATAAAACTAAAGATAGCAATACAGATACAAAAAACAGCGACATTAACAAAAAATAGGATTTCTTGAAAACTGGTATCAGATTGTGATTCGGGCGCATAATCCTGATAGCGAGGAAGTTGCTGGTTTAATTCGTCTTGATAGTCTACCTCATATGATTGTAATTTTTTTACGGACATGGTTCTCTCCTTAACAGTACATACCTATTTTATCATTTTTTCAGCAGAGAATTATTACAGAAAGGTTACAAAAAGAATAAAGTCCTTTTTCAAAATCATTTTTCTTGACACCGTACTGTGAAAATGATAGGATGGATGAACACTTAAGACTTATTAATATTCATAATTAATTATATTTCTAAGAAAATAGATCTAATAAATGATTTATTTTTATAAGAACCTTTTTACTTATTTTCTTGATTTTATTTAATTAGATTAGTGGATTTGTTTGGAATGCAGGGGCAGATTTTCTGTCTCCTATTTTTATAGTGGCGGGGTATCTCATTGATATCTCTTGGAAAAGTTAAAGGAGATAAGCATGTATCTTGCTATCAAAGAAATATTACAGAACAAACTTCGATATAGTTTGATTTTAACAACCATTTTTCTCATTGCTTTTATGGTCTTTTTTATGACCAGTCTAGCTCTTGGTCTTGTACGAAACAACCGAGCTGCTATTGACAATTGGCAAGCGACGGGTGTGGTTCTATCTGACTACGCAAATGATAATTTGACAGCATCTTTTATTCCTGAAAAGTATTATAAGGAAAAGAGATCTGAGGAGGCCGCTCCACTGGGTTATATGTTCGCTGTGACCAATCTAGTAGATGATAGTGAAAAGGTCAATGTTTCCATCTTTGCTCAAGAGTGGGACGATTTTATCTCTCCTAGTTTGACGGAGGGACGGTATCCTGACAGCGATGATGAGGTTGTCGTAGATCAGTCCTTTGAAAACTATGGAATTAAGCTAGGTGATGCCATTCAGCTTAATGGAAGCGAGGGAAGTTACAAGATTGTAGGTCTGACTCAAGGAAATAAATTTTTCACCGAGCCTGTTGTCTTTACAAGTTTGACAACTTATTGGATTTTGCAAGGAACCTTGAATTCTAATAAGTCGATATCTGCCTTGGTTTTGAAAAATGACATAGAAGTGACTGGCGATGGACTGAAACAGATTTCTATCCCAAAAATGATTTCGAAAATTCCTGGTTACACACCTCAAGTTAATGTATTTTCAGGAATGATTATCGCTATGATTGTTATAACAGGCTTGATTGTTGGTATTTTTGTTTATATCATTACCATACAAAAGCTAGGACTTTATGGAATTATGCGGGCTCAGGGAATACAGATTAAAACCATTGTATGGTCTCTGTTCTGTCAGATCTTGCTTCTATCTGGTATGGGGATTGCTTTATCCTTGCTTGCTATCGGAGGAGTGATTTTGCTCTTACCAGCTACCTTCTTTTTCTACCCAAGTTGGATAGCCTACTTGATTCTAAGCTCGATTATTTGCTTGATGGCTCTTCTTGGTGGTGTCATTTCCCTCCCACGCTTGCTAAAGGTGGACCCGATTACTGCGATTGCAGAATGATAAGGAGAATAGTATGACAGTATTGATAGAAATGAATCAAGTGACAAAAACGTACGGGGAAGGAAAGATGAAAGTCGTAGCTCTGCATGAGACGAATTTTCAGCTAAATGCAGGAGAGTTCGTGGCTATCGTTGGGCCTTCAGGATCTGGAAAGACGACTTTTCTAACGACTCTAGGACAACTTCAGGAAGCATCGAGTGGAAAGATTTTAGTCAAGGGGAAGGAAACAGGCAGTCTGACGGAGAAGGAGAAAACGAACCTCCGTTTTAGAGAATTTGGCTTCATTCTCCAGGCTTCAAACTTAATTCCTTTTCTAACGGTCAAGGAACAGCTGGATTTGATTGACAGATTGGATAAGGGAAAAAATAGTAAAAGTGATCGAAAAGAGCTGTTTGACTTGTTGGATTTGGACAAAGTTCAAGGTCATTATCCTAAAGCTCTATCTGGCGGAGAACGTCAACGTGCTGCGATTGCTAGGGCGCTTTACAACAATCCTAGCATCGTTCTTGCAGATGAGCCAACAGCCAGTTTGGATACCGAGCGTGCCTACCAAGTAACGGAGATGCTGGCTGCCATTGCCCATGAACAAGGAAGAGGTGTTGTCATGATTACACATGATACACGCCTTCTTGATAAGGTTGACCGAGTTTATGTAATGAGTGATGGAAACTTGGTTGAAGAAAAATGTAAACAAATATAAAATATAGTGAATTGACAGATATTTTGCTAAAACGTTAGACCTGAAAAACGCACCGGTTCTACGTAGCAAATTGATAAGTTATATAGATTTTGATGAGGTTGAACTAAAACTCAATTTTAAGAAAAATAAAGTAAATATTCCCACAATAAAACGTATAGTCTCAAGTTTTTTCAAGACTTGACTATGTGTTTTTTAATTTTCAAGACTTTTTCCTAGCCTCCTTATTTCTAACTTCAAAACGGTGTTTTGATCTGACTTCATCAGTTTTATTGCCAACCTTAAAACTCTACTTTGAGCAATCTGCATCTAGTTTTCTAGCTTGTTCTTTGATTTTTATTGAGTATATGGACTGCAAATTGCGCTAAAAAATGATATAATGGTGAAGTTATATAGTCCCGATAAGATGGTAGGCATTTATCACTAAGAAATACCTATCAGTACTTTGTAACTCTATAACACTATTTTTAAGGGGGGACATTTTTATGTCAGAACGTAAATTATTCACGTCTGAATCTGTATCTGAGGGGCATCCGGATAAGATCGCAGACCAAATTTCAGATGCTATCTTGGATGCTATTTTAGCAAAGGATCCAGAGGCACACGTTGCTGCTGAGACAGCTGTTTATACTGGTTCAGTTCATGTATTTGGTGAAATTTCAACTACAGCTTATGTAGATATTAACCGTGTGGTTCGTGATACCATTGCAGAGATTGGTTATACCAATACAGAATATGGATTTTCTGCTGAGACGGTGGGAGTACACCCATCTTTGGTGGAGCAATCGCCAGATATTGCTCAAGGTGTTAACGAAGCATTGGAGGTTCGTGGAAATGCGGATCAAGATCCACTTGATTTGATTGGTGCTGGAGACCAAGGTCTCATGTTTGGTTTTGCGGTAGATGAAACAGAAGAACTCATGCCACTTCCAATCTCACTCAGTCACAAGTTGGTTCGTCGTTTAGCAGAGCTTCGTAAGTCTGGTGAAATCAGCTATCTTCGTCCAGATTCTAAATCTCAAGTTACTGTTGAATATGATGAAAATGACCAGCCAGTGCGCGTGGATACAGTCGTTATTTCTACTCAGCATGATCCAGAAGTTAGCAATGAACAAATTCATGAAGATGTGATTAACAAGGTTATCAAAGAAGTGATTCCAGCATCTTATCTTGATGATGAGACAAAATTCTTTATCAATCCGACAGGTCGTTTTGTAATCGGTGGTCCTCAAGGGGACTCAGGTTTGACTGGTCGTAAGATTATTGTAGATACTTATGGTGGTTACTCACGTCACGGTGGTGGTGCCTTTTCTGGTAAGGATGCGACTAAGGTGGACCGTTCAGCTTCTTATGCAGCTCGCTACATTGCTAAAAACATTGTTGCAGCAGGTCTTGCTAAGAAGGCGGAAG
Source organism: Streptococcus mitis (assembly GCA_032480835.1). Taxonomy (GTDB): domain Bacteria; phylum Bacillota; class Bacilli; order Lactobacillales; family Streptococcaceae; genus Streptococcus; species Streptococcus mitis_DK. The sequence continues at coordinate 32,988 of JAWETZ010000019.1, read as the reverse complement.
TACAATTGGCATATGCTATCGGTGTTGCGCAACCTGTATCTGTTCGTATTGATACTTTTGGTACAGGAACAGTAGCTGAAAGCAAATTAGAAGCTGCAGCACGTCAGATTTTTGATCTTCGTCCAGCAGGAATCATCCAAATGCTGGATCTCAAACGTCCAATCTACCGTCAAACAGCGGCTTATGGACATATGGGACGTACAGATATCGATCTTCCATGGGAGCGCTTGGATAAGGTAGAATCCTTGAAGGAAGCTGTCAAATAAAATCTTAAGAGGGGCTCACCCCTCTTTTAATATACTATTTCCTCCAAAATCATTGAAATTATAGCTTGAATTTGATATGATGGTCTTATGGATAAAAGTAGAGCAAAACGTGTTGAGCACGATAAAAAGAGAATCGGATTAATAGCCCTAGTAGCTATCTTTTCAGTAAGTATTTGTGTCCTTGGATCAATAATTGCTTATAAATTCTACACAAAGCAGCGTTTTGAACAAAGGATTGAAACGCTCAAAAAAGAGAAAGATGATCAATTGAGTGAGGGAAATCAGAAAGATCATTTTCGTAAGGGACAAGCCGAAGTGATTGCTTATTATCCTCTCCAAGGGGAGCAAGTGATTTCGTCTGTAAAAGAAATCATGACACAGGATATTAAAGACAATCTAGAGGATAAGGACAATCTGGTTTTTTATTATACAGAGAAACAGGATTCGACTTTAAAAGGGATTGTCAACAGAAGTGTGGTGAAACAAGTCTATGATTTAACTTCTTCAAAAGTTGAAGAGACTGAAAAAACTAGTCTAGCGAAAGTGCATTTGACAGAAGATGGTAAACCTTTTACCCTTGATCAACTATTTTCAGATGCTAGTAAGGCTAAAGAGAAACTGATAAAAGAACTGACTTCTTTCTTACAGGATAAGAAATTAGAACAAGACAAGATTGATCAGATAGTTAAAGGCTTGTCTGACCAAGACTTGTCTGCATGGAACTTTGATTACAAGGATAGTCAAATTATCCTATACCCAAGTCAGGCGGTTGAAAATCTGGATGAGATTGCCTTGCCAGTATCTAGTTTCTTTGAAGTTATTCAGTCCTCTTATTTATTAGATAAGGATGCCGAGCTATATAAGGCTTATTATGAAAAGAAAAATCGTAAAGTGGTGGCCTTGACTTTTGATGATGGACCAAATCCTGCAACTACAAATCAAGCATTAGATACACTTTCTAAGTATGGTATTAAGGCAACTTTCTTCGTTTTAGGTAAGAATGTTTCTGGCAATGAAGAAATTTTGAAACGCATGAAAGCAGATGGTCATGTCATTGGAAACCATAGTTGGAGCCATCCCGTTCTTTCAAAGCTTTCGCTTGATAATGCTAAAAAACAGATTACTGATACAGAGGATGCGCTAACTAAAGTGCTAGGTTCTAGTTCAAAACTCATGCGTCCGCCTTATGGGGCCATTACAGACGACATTCGCAATAGCCTCGATTTGAGTTTTATTATGTGGGATGTGGATAGTCTGGACTGGAAGAGTAAAAATGAAGCAGCTATCTTGACAGAAATTCAGCGTGAAGTTAAGAATGGTTCAATTATTCTCATGCATGATATCCATGCTGAGACGGTAAATGCTCTACCGAAGGTTATTGACTATTTGAAAGGGCAAGGTTATGACTTTGTAACCGTACCAGACTTGTTAGATTCTCGTCTTAAAGCTCACCAGCTTTACTACGACCGTGACCAATAATTTAAAAAATCTAAAGAGATAAGTTTTCATTGAGAATTTGTTTCTTTGGATTTTCTTCACATAGAAAGGAAAAATAATGAAATCTTATACTTTAAATAATGGCGTTACGATTCCAGTTCTGGGTTTTGGAACCTGGAAGGCTGAAAATGGAGAGATTGCCTACCAAGCTGTCCTAGAGGCTTTAAAGGCAGGCTATCGCCATATCGATACGGCAACTATTTATAAAAATGAAGAAAGCGTTGGTCGTGCCATTCAAGATAGTGGCGTTCCGCGTGAGGAAATTTTTGTTACCAGTAAACTCTGGAATACAAACCACAACTATGAGCAAGCTCGTCAGGCTTTTGAAGAGTCTTTAGAGAAGCTGGGCTTGGAATATTTGGATTTGTATTTGATTCATTGGCCAAATCCAAAACCGCTCAGAGAAAATGACCAATGGAAAATCCGAAATTCAGAAGTCTGGAGAGCGATGGAGGAGCTTTATCAAGAAGGCAAAATCCGTGCTATCGGGGTTAGTAATTTCCTTCCCCATCATTTGGATGCCTTGCTTGTAACAGCAAAAATTCTTCCAGCGGTCAATCAAGTTCGCTTGGCGCCAGGTGTCTATCAAGAGGAAATCGTGGCTTACTGTAGAAAAAAAGGAATTTTATTGGAAGCTTGGGGACCTTTTGGTCAGGGAGAACTATTTGATAGTAAGGAAGTCCAAGAAATCGCAGCAAATCATGGAAAATCGGTTGCTCAGATAGCCTTGGCCTGGAGCTTAGCAGAAGGATTTTTACCACTTCCAAAATCTGTCACAGAATCTCGTATTCAGGCTAATCTTGATTGTTTTGAAATAGAATTGAGTCATGAGGAGAGAGAAACTCTAAAAACAATTGCTGTTCAGTCTGGTGCTCCACGAGTTGATGACATGGATTTCTAGAAAATCATAAAAAGAATTGTACATTGTTCCAATTTTTGATATAATAGTCTGCAGGAAAGAAAGTCTTATGGCGTTCTTCAAGCGAGCTTGGGATAGTGGGAGCCAAGTAGGGCAAAATAAAGAACTGGCGCTTTCTGTAGTATTTTCAAAAACAATGAAGTAATAAATTAGGGTGGAACCGCGTTTCTGACGCCCCTAGTCGCAAGGCTTGGGTGTTGGAATTCGGTTCTTTTTGAATTTCGTCTAATGCCTAAGTAGAAAGGAGCCTAATGCTTAAAGGATCTTGTTTATGTAAAGCAATAACCTACACTCTAGATGAGGAATTATCTGAATTAGTGTTTTGCCATTGCTCATTCTGTCGGAAAGCAACTGCGTCTGCCTATACAGTTAATGCTAAAGTTAGCAGTAAAAAGTTAGTATTACATGGAAAAGAAAAGCTTGTTACTTATAGTTCTTCTCCAGGAAAACAGCGTTATTACTGCCAGAACTGTCATAGTCAAATTTTCACTGTTCAAGAAAATATACCAGAAGTCTGTGCTTTGAAATTAGGTACAGTAGATGAATGCAATCAGAATTTACAAACTGTTCCCAAACGTCATATTTTTCAGGATCCAGCCTTTTCTTGGTTGCTTGATAAATAAATCTAAGAAGATAATATAAATTAAAGGAGTAAATAATGTCTAAAAAATTGACTTTCCAGGAAATCATCCTTACTTTGCAACAATTTTGGAATGACCAAGGTTGTATGCTCATGCAGGCTTATGACAATGAAAAAGGTGCGGGGACAATGAGTCCTTACACTTTCCTTCGCGCTATCGGACCTGAGCCATGGAATGCGGCTTATGTAGAGCCATCACGTCGTCCTGCTGATGGTCGTTACGGGGAAAACCCTAACCGTCTCTACCAACACCACCAATTCCAAGTGGTCATGAAACCTTCTCCATCAAATATCCAAGAACTTTACCTTGAGTCTTTGGAAAAATTGGGAATCAATCCTTTGGAACACGATATTCGTTTCGTTGAGGACAACTGGGAAAACCCATCAACTGGTTCAGCTGGTCTTGGTTGGGAAGTTTGGCTTGATGGGATGGAAATCACTCAATTCACTTATTTCCAACAAGTTGGTGGATTGGCAACTGGCCCTGTGACTGCGGAAGTTACCTATGGTTTGGAGCGTTTAGCTTCTTACATCCAAGAAGTTGATTCTGTCTATGATATCGAGTGGGCCGATGGTGTAAAATACGGAGAAATCTTTATCCAGCCTGAGTACGAGCATTCAAAATATTCATTTGAAATTTCGGATCAAGAAATGTTGCTTGAAAACTTTGATAAGTTTGAAAAAGAAGCTGGTCGTGCATTAGAAGAAGGCTTGGTACACCCTGCCTATGACTATGTTCTCAAATGTTCACATACCTTTAACCTGCTTGACGCGCGTGGTGCCGTATCTGTAACAGAGCGTGCAGGCTATATCGCTCGTATCCGTAACTTAGCCCGTGTCGTAGCCAAAACCTTTGTCGCAGAACGCAAACGTCTAGGCTACCCACTTTTGGATGAAGCAACACGAGCTAAACTCTTAGCAGAAGACGCAGAATAGTGAGTAATACTGTGCTCTAAAATCGTTAGAGGCAAGTCGAAGACTTGCTAGAGGGATATGCACCGCCGTACAGTTATGTGGGGATTTTTGAAACCTTAGGTTCAAAAATCAGTCAGCTAAATCCACTTTGATGAGACTGTTGGAAATCTTGATCAATTTTGCATTAGATTTCCATACAGACTCACAAAGTTAGTGAGCGACGTCCCCAGTACCTAAGGTGCATATCAAAAAAGATTGAAGAAAATGTAAAGGAAAAAATATGACAAAAAACTTATTAGTAGAACTCGGTCTTGAAGAATTACCAGCCTATGTTGTCACACCAAGTGAAAAACAACTAGGCGAAAAAATGGAAGCTTTCCTCAAAGAAAACCGCCTGTCTTTTGAAGCCATTCAAACCTTCTCAACACCACGTCGTTTGGCTGTTCGTGTGATTGGTCTTGCAGACAAGCAGTCTGATTTGACAGAAGATTTTAAGGGGCCAGCAAAGAAAATTGCCTTGGATAGTGATGGAAACTTCACCAAAGCAGCTCAAGGATTCGTCCGTGGAAAAGGCTTGACGGTTGAAGATATCGAATTCCGTGAAATCAAGGGTGAAGAATATGTCTATGTCACTAAGGAAGAAGTTGGTCAAGCAGTTGAAGCTATTGTTCCTGGTGTTGTGGATGTCTTGAAGTCACTGACTTTCCCTGTCAGCATGCACTGGGCTGGAAATAGCTTTGAATACATTCGTCCTGTTCACACTTTGACTGTTCTTTTAGATGCAGAAGAGTTTGATTTGGATTTCCTTGATATCAAGGGCGGTCGTGTGAGCCGTGGTCATCGTTTCTTGGGACAAGAAACTAAGATTCAGTCAGCATTGAGCTATGAAGAAGATCTTCGTGCTCAGTTTGTAATCGCAGATCCACGTGAACGTGAGCAAATGATTGTTGACCAAATCAAGGAAATTGAGGCGAAACATGGTGTACGCATCGAAATTGATGCTGATTTGCTTAATGAAGTCTTGAACTTGGTTGAATATCCAACTGCCTTTATGGGAAGTTTTGATGCTAAATACCTTGAAGTTCCAGAAGAAGTCTTGGTGACTTCGATGAAAGAACACCAACGTTACTTTGTTGTTCGTGATCAAGATGGCAAACTCTTGCCAAACTTCATTTCTGTCCGTAACGGAAATGCAGAGCATTTGGAAAATGTCATCAAAGGAAATGAAAAAGTCTTGGTAGCCCGCTTGGAAGACGGTGAATTCTTCTGGCGTGAAGACCAAAAATTGGTTATTTCTGATCTTGTTGAAAAACTAAACAATGTAACCTTCCATGAGAAGATTGGTTCCCTTCGTGAACACATGATTCGTACGGGGCAAATTGCTGTACTTTTGGCAGAAAAAGCTGGCTTGTCAGTGGATGAAACAGTTGACCTTGCTCGTGCAGCAGCCATTTACAAGTTTGACTTGTTGACTGGGATGGTTGGTGAATTTGACGAGCTCCAAGGAATTATGGGTGAGAAATATGCCCTTCTTGCTGGGGAAACTCCAGCAGTTGCAACAGCTATTCGTGAACACTACATGCCTACATCAGCTGAAGGAGAGCTTCCAGAGAGCAAGGTCGGTGCAGTGCTTGCCATTGCAGACAAATTGGATACGATTTTGAGTTTCTTCTCAGTAGGTTTGATTCCATCAGGTTCTAATGACCCTTATGCCCTGCGTCGTGCGACCCAAGGTGTGGTTCGTATCTTGGATGCCTTTGGTTGGCACATTGCTATGGATGAGCTGATTGATAGCCTTTATACATTGAAATTTGACAGCTTGACTTATGAAAATAAAGCTGAAGTTATGGACTTTATCAAGGCTCGTGTTGATAAGATGATGGGTTCTACTCCAAAAGACATCAAGGAAGCCGTTCTTGCAGGATCAAACTTTGTTGTGGCGGATATGTTGGAAGCGGCAAGTGCTCTCGTAGAAGCGAGCAAGGAAGAAGACTTCAAACCATCTGTTGAATCACTTTCTCGTGCCTTTAACTTGGCTGAGAAGGCAGAAGAAGTTGCTACAGTTGATTCAGCTCTCTTTGAAAATGAGCAAGAAAAAGCTTTGGCAGAAGCAGTAGAATCACTCGTTTTGTCAGGGACTGCCAGTCAACAATTGAAACAGCTCTTTAGACTTAGTCCAGTTATTGATGCTTTCTTTGAGAATACCATGGTAATGGCAGAAGATCAGACTGTTCGTAAAAATCGCTTGGCTATCTTGTCTCATTTAACTCAAAAAGCAGCTAAACTTGCTCGTTTTAACCAAATTAACACTAAATAAAATTTGATAAACGGACTTTATCTTATCACAAAGGAGAAGAAATGGATCAGAAAAAAATTGATCGTATCAATGAGCTTGCTAAAAAGAAAAAAGCAGAAGGCTTGACACCAGAAGAAAAAGTGGAACAAGCTAAACTACGTGAGGAGTACATCGAAGGTTATCGTCGCTCTGTTCGTCACCACATTGAAGGAATCAAAATTGTGGACGAAGAAGGAAACGACGTTACACCAGAAAAATTACGCCAAGTACAACGTGAAAAAGGATTACATGGTCGTAGTCTCGATGACCCAAATTCATAATAAGTATTCTTTCTTTTAAGAAGGATAGATGAAATAATAACCAAAAGACTAGCAGTTTGTGTTTGCTAGTCTTTTTATCACGAAAAAAGGAACCAAGATGGTTCCTAAAGTTATTAGTTACTTGCGCCAGATGTAGCGTCTGCGCCACCACCGTGACCACCGGCATCACCTGAATCAGAAGCTCCAGATGTAGCATCTGCATCGCCGTGACCGTGTCCGCCAGCAGATGCTACAGCATTTCCACCGACTAAACGTTGACCAGTTGTATTGAGGTACCAGTCAAGCCATGGTTGGAAATTAAAGATAATTTCATTAATTCCAGCATATGAACCATCTGGGTAGTACATTGCTTGGTAATTATGGGTATTAATAACACCTTCAGGTGTTCCTGGCACAATTGTACGGACATATTCTTGATCCCCGTTACGCAATACGCCGACAACCCATTCAACGTTTTTCATTCTAGAATCGGGCAATGTACCGTGTACTGTTCCTAATCTATTTCCTGATTGAGCACGTACACGTTTACCAAACATTGTATCTGGGTCTTGGTGTGCGTTATTAAAGTACAAGAATTGATTGTTATCATCTGCAAATGTCAATTCAAATGGCATTGCTTTTAAGAACATATCAATTTGGTTAACTGTCAAGATACCGTGGTCTAATTTAACGTAAGTATCTCCAGAAACAGCTCCAACAAGTTCAGCAGCTTTTTCTACCCATTCAGGATCATCTGGATCAACACCTTGGATGGTAGTTGCAATTGAATTTGTACAATATAAATCTTCTGGCTCAATTGGTTTTGGTTTTTTCAATTTTGAAACGACTCCCACATATTTTACAAAGTTGTCCAAGCATGTTTCAAGGAAATTAACAGTTCCTTCATTTGTGATATTCCCATTAACATCAAAAGCTTCTTTAGCTTTACCGAGAAGGAATTCATTTCCAGGAAGTGTGTAGGCATTGACACCTGGAGCGTCAAGAATCTTACGAAGGTGAACTTGGGCACGAGAAGTACCTTGGTCATAGTAAGAAGCACCCACAATCATGACTGGTTTGTTTTCAAATGGATGAACTTCATATGAAAGCCATTCAAGAACAGATTTAAGAGAAGCTGAGATTGTGTGGTTATGCTCAGGAGTAGCGATGATAACACCATCAGCACGTGTAATTCTGTTATACAAAAGACGTAATTGGAAACTTTCGTCCCATTTTTCGTCTTGGTTAAACATTGGAACTTCGTCAATTTCAAGAACCTCTAATTCAAATTTGAGTTTGAAGTGACGACGGATGAATTCCAAGAGTTTACGGTTATATGATTGATCGTAGTTTGATCCTACAAGTCCAACAAATTTCATTCTTTTTGGTCTCCTATCTTACAAATTTTCCCAGTCAAAGTCTTCTGCATCTTTACGAAGTAGTGCTTGTGCATTACGCAATTTTTCTGTGATTTTTACAAAGATACGGTAGTCGTCAAAAGTAGCATCCAGTTTTTTGATAACATCAAGATCTACTAGGTCTCCACTTGGGTTGAAGGCTTGAAGAGAATGTGAAAGCAAGAATTCATCTGGAAGGACACTAGCTTTAATTTCTGGAGCATTCAAGATTTGGCGAAGTTGTAATTGGGCACGTGATGAACCAAGTGTACCGTAAGAAGCACCCGTAATCATGATTGGTTTGTTCAAAAGTGGGTAAATACCGTATGACAACCAAGCAAGAGCGCTCATCAAAACAGCTGGGATAGAGTGGTCATACTCAGGAGTACCGATAATAACGCCATCTGCCTCTTCAATTTTAGCAGCAATTTCTAAAATTTCAACAGGTACTTGCTTGTCAGCTGGTTTGTTGAAGACAGGGATGTCCTTGATTTCAACAAGTTCAATTTCAGCTTTTTCAGCAAAGTGTTTTTGCATGTATTGAAGCAATTGGCGGTTTGTAGAACGTTTTGAATTTGTTCCAACAATAGCAATAAGTTTTAACATGAGATTTCCTTTCTCTTTTTACATAATATGATTTTAAAACTCCATTGAAATATCTATTTCTATAGAGTAGGAATTCCTGAAGAATAGCTTAGGTGACCTTCTTTATCGATGAGGATAGCTTCGATGCCCTCCAAACTTTCGACTTGCCAGAGGATAGAAGCAGGTCTTTCTCCAAATAGACGAGTTGTCCAGATTTCGCCATCAACTGATTTATCAGAGATGATTGTTAGACTAGCTAGTTCCGTTTCAACAGGATATCCTGTTTGACTGTCAAAAATATGATGGTAATCTTTTCCATCGACTGTCAGATGACGTTCATAAATGCCTGAAGTTACGACAGATTTATTGACAACAGGGATGGTCATTAAGTGATTTCCCCTAGGATTGGCGGGGTCTTGAATCCCGATTTGCCAAGGCTGCTTCCCTCTTGTCTGATTTTTTCCAATGGTCAGGATATTCCCTCCCAGATTGATCAGGGCAGAAGTCACTCCCTCTTTTCTAAGAAATTGGGCAACCTTATCCGCACTATAACCCTTGGCTAAACAACCTAGATCGATCTTCATTCCTTTCTGTTTTAAAAACACAGTGAAAGTAGAAGAATCTAACTCGATATAATGAGGATTGATTAGAGGTAGCACCGATTCAATTTCTTGAGGCTGAGCGACCTTGGCATCTGAAAAACCGATACGCCAGGTTTGAATTAAGGGGCCAATGCTGATATTGAGAAGGCTAGAGGGCGCTAGGCTATGCTCTAAGCCAAGTGAAATCAGTTCAAACAGGTCTGGATGAACCTTGACTGGAGCTATTCCAGCTTGATGATTGATTTCCATCAACTCAGATTTTTGACTATTGGCATTGAAGCGGTATTCGAGCTCTTTGAGCAAATCAAAGGATTTTTGGAGCAAGATATCGGCTCGCTCATCTACCAATGAAATAGTGATAGTAGTCCCCATTAGCCGTTCAGAATGTGAACTAAGAGGCAAGCTACCAACTCCTTTCTCTTATGAAAAGAAGGTGAAATATGTTAAGTTTATATTAAGTTTAACCCCTTACATTTTCTTTCCATGATACTAGCATACCATAAAGTCAGCGTTTTCACAAATGAAATTTGTAAAGTTGTCAAGAAATATGCTCAGGAAATAAAAAAATAATTGTAAGAAAGACTGATAAAATACAGATTATTTACATTTTTTTACAAAAAAATCGGGAAAATCAACAAAACTCTTGTAAACGCTAACAGTAAATGTTATACTAGAAGAGTAAATTTAAAATTGAAGGTAGGAATTTTTCTATGAGTAAAATCGTTGTAGTTGGTGCTAACCACGCTGGTACAGCATGTATTAATACTATGTTGGATAATTTTGGAAATGAGAACGAAATCGTTGTATTTGACCAAAACTCTAACATCTCTTTCCTAGGATGTGGAATGGCTCTTTGGATCGGTGAACAAATTGACGGTGCTGAAGGTTTGTTCTATTCTGATAAAGAAAAATTGGAAGCAAAAGGTGCTAAAGTTTACATGAACTCACCTGTTCTTTCAATTGACTACGACAACAAAGTTGTGACTGCAGAAGTTGAAGGTCAAGAACATAAAGAATCTTACGATAAATTGATTTTCGCTACAGGTTCTACACCAATCTTACCACCAATCGAAGGTGTTGAAATTGTTAAAGGAAACCGCGAATTTAAAGCAACTCTTGAAAATGTTCAATTTGTTAAGTTGTACCAAAACGCAGAAGAAGTCATCGAAAAACTTGCTGACAAGAGCAAGAACCTAGATCGCATCGCTGTTGTTGGTGGTGGTTATATCGGTGTTGAACTTGCTGAAGCCTTCGAGCGTCTTGGAAAAGAAGTTGTCCTTGTTGATATTGTAGACACTGTTTTGAACGGTTACTATGACAAAGACTTCACTCAAATGATGGCGAAGAACTTGGAAGAAAACAACATCCGCTTGGCGCTTGGTCAAACAGTAAAAGCTATCCAAGGTGATGGAAAAGTAGAACGTTTGGTAACAGACAAAGAAACATTTGATGTGGATATGGTTGTTCTTGCGGTTGGTTTCCGTCCAAACACATCTCTTGCCGATGGTAAGATTGAACTCTTCCGCAACGGTGCCTTTCTTGTAGATAAGAAACAAGAAACATCAATTCCAGGAGTTTATGCAGTAGGTGACTGTGCAACTGTTTATGACAATGCACGTAAAGACACTAGCTACATCGCGCTTGCTTCAAATGCTGTTCGTACTGGTATTGTTGGTGCTTACAACGCTTGTGGACATGAATTGGAAGGAATCGGTGTTCAAGGTTCAAACGGTATCTCAATCTACGGTCTTCATATGGTTTCAACTGGTTTGACTCTTGAAAAAGCAAAAGCAGCGGGCTATAATGCTACTGAAACAGGCTTTAACGATCTTCAAAAACCAGAATTCATGAAACATGATAACCATGAAGTAGCAATCAAGATTGTCTTTGATAAAGATAGTCGTGAAATTCTTGGCGCTCAAATGGTATCACGTGATTCTGCTATCAGTATGGGAATCCATATGTTCTCACTTGCTATCCAAGAGCATGTGACAATTGATAAATTGGCATTGACAGACCTCTTCTTCTTGCCACACTTCAACAAACCTTACAACTACATCACAATGGCTGCACTTACAGCTGAAAAATAAAAATGAATGAACTATCTGGCCTTCAATTAAGGTCAGATAGTTTTTTAGCTAATCTGTCCCCATGCAATTATGGTTTTTTTATCTTGTGATTCACTCTAATCTGGCTTAAAATGAAATGGTAGCTACTAAATATAAATAATGAGGATAAAACAAATGACTGAAAATCGTTATGAATTAAATAAAAACTTGGCGCAGATGCTCAAAGGTGGGGTTATCATGGACGTTCAAAATCCTGAACAGGCCCGTATTGCAGAGGCAGCTGGTGCGGCAGCTGTGATGGCCTTGGAGCGGATTCCAGCAGATATTCGTGCAGCTGGTGGCGTTTCCCGCATGAGTGATCCAAAAATGATTAAGGAAATCCAAGAAGCGGTTAGTATTCCAGTGATGGCCAAAGTTAGAATCGGGCATTTTGTTGAAGCCCAGATTTTAGAGGCTATTGAGATTGACTATATCGATGAGAGTGAAGTTTTATCTCCGGCAGACGATCGTTTCCATGTGGACAAGAAAGAATTTCAAGTACCTTTTGTCTGTGGAGCTAAGGATTTGGGTGAAGCCTTGCGTCGTATCGCTGAGGGTGCTTCTATGATTCGTACAAAAGGAGAACCGGGTACGGGGGATATCGTCCAAGCTGTTCGTCATATGCGCATGATGAATCAGGAAATTCGTCGCATTCAAAATCTACGTGAGGACGAACTTTATGTTGCTGCCAAGGACTTGCAAGTCCCTGTAGAATTGGTTCAATATGTGCATGAACATGGGAAATTACCAGTTGTAAACTTCGCGGCTGGAGGCGTTGCAACACCAGCAGATGCTGCTCTCATGATGCAACTTGGTGCTGAAGGCGTATTTGTTGGCTCAGGGATTTTCAAGTCAGGCGACCCAGTTAAACGAGCTAGTGCCATTGTCAAGGCGGTTACGAACTATCAAAATCCTCAAATTCTAGCTCAAATCTCGGAAGATTTAGGAGAAGCCATGGTTGGTATCAATGAAAATGAAATCCAAATTCTCATGGCTGAGCGAGGAAAATAGATGAAAATTGGAATATTGGCCTTGCAAGGTGCCTTTGCAGAACATGCAAAAGTACTAGATCAATTAGGAGTCGAGAGTGTTGAAATCAGAAATCTAGATGATTTTAAGCAATATCAGAGTGACTTGTCGGGTTTGATTTTACCTGGAGGTGAGTCTACCACCATGGGCAAGCTCTTACGTGACCAGGACATGCTACTTCCTATCAGAGGAGCCATTCTCTCTGGTTTACCAGTCTTTGGAACTTGTGCAGGCTTGATTTTGCTGGCTAAGGAAATTACTTCTCAGGATGAGAATCATTTAGGAACTATGGATATGGTAGTTGAGCGCAATGCCTATGGGCGCCAACTAGGGAGTTTCTATACGGAAGCAGAATGTAAGGGAGTTGGTAAGATTCCAATGACTTTTATTCGCGGTCCTATTATCAGTAGTGTTGGAGAAGATGTAGAAATTCTAGCAACAGTTGACAATCAAATCGTTGCAGCCCAAGAAGAAAATATGTTGGTAACTTCTTTTCATCCAGAATTGACTGATGATGTTCGCTTGCACCAGTACTTTCTCAATATGTGTAAAGAAAAGATAGTGGAATAAAAAGTGATAAATCAAGTTTTGATTCGCTTTTTACAAAGAATTACTTCGAAAATAGCAAAAAACGAGTATCCCCACAGATGGAGATACTCGTTATATTATGTATGAAGCTATGAGTCTGTCTTGCTTCTTAAAGTGTGAGATAGATAAGCAATCCTCTATGATGGGTTATACAAAAAATGAAACACGCCACAATAAAGGTGTTCAAGCTAATTCTAAAACTTTTTTGAGAGGCGAGTAATGGGTTAAGATCAATGCGTTTGAACAAGGTGAAAAGGGTCAGGCAAAAAGTTTTTAAAATTAGAAAAACGCATATTGTTAGGTTTCGAAAAATCCTGATAATATGCGTTTTGTGGTGGAAATATTTAGTTCATTTTACACTAAAATTGAGTTTTTACCCAGTTTCTGGTAATTCTAGACGGAAGACATGGGATTCGAACCCACGCACGCTGTTACACGCCTACCGCGTTTCCAACACGGCCTCTTAAGCCTCTTGAGTAATCTTCCAATACTTACTCAAATAGTCTACCATAAAGGTTCTTATCTTGCAATTAAAAATTTTTGAAATGAGAAAAATGATAGAATTTGAAAGAAAATGATAAAAAATGTTTGACTTTAAAAGAAAGTGTGATAGAATGAATAGTGTAAACGATAACAGGAGGTGATTCAGTGTTAAAAACAGAGCGGAAGCAACTTATTTTAGAGGAGTTAAATCAACATCATGTAGTTTCTCTAGAGAAATTAGTTAGTTTGTTAGAAACGTCAGAATCAACGGTTCGAAGAGACTTGGATGAGTTAGAAGCAGAAAATAAGCTTCGTCGTGTACATGGTGGAGCAGAATTGCCTCACTCCTTGCAGGAAGAAGAAACTATTCAAGAAAAATCTGTCAAAAACCTTCAGGAGAAGAAGTTGCTGGCTCAGAAAGCAGCCTCTCTCATCAAGGAACAAGATGTCATCTTTATCGATGCTGGAACAACAACTGCTTTTTTGATCCATGAATTGGTTAATAAGAATATTACTGTTGTGACAAATTCGATTCACCATGCCGCACAGTTGGTTGAAAAGCAGATTCCAACTGTCATGGTTGGAGGAAGTGTCAAGATGGCAACAGATGCGAGCATCGGGGGAGTTGCTCTTAACCAGATTAACCAATTGCACTTTGACCGTGCCTTTATCGGGATGAATGGTGTGGACGATGGCTATTATACGACTCCTGATATGGAGGAGGGGGCTGTGAAGCGTGCTATTTTAGAGAATGCCAAACAGACCTACGTCTTAGTGGATTCGTCTAAAATTGGACAAACTTGCTTTGCCAAGGTAGCACCACTCAAACGAGCTATTGTTATTACAAGTCAAGGGCATGAGCTCTTGCAGGTTATTAAGGAGAAAACGGAGGTAATAGAAGTATGATTTATACAGTCACACTTAATCCATCCATTGACTATATCGTTCGTTTGGACCAAGTCCAAGTCGGTAGTGTCAATCGAATGGATAGTGATGATAAGTTTGCTGGTGGGAAAGGAATCAATGTCAGTCGTGTCTTGAAACGCTTAGATGTTCCCAATACAGCAACTGGATTTATCGGTGGTTTTACTGGTAAATTTATCACAGATACTCTGGCAGAGGAAGAAATCGAGACACGTTTTGTCCAAGTAGCAGAAGATACTCGCATCAATGTCAAGATTAAAGCAGACCAAGAAACAGAAATCAACGGAACGGGTCCAAATGTCGAACCAGCCCAGCTAGAAGAATTGAAAGCTATTTTATCTAGTCTGACAACAGAAGATACGGTTGTGTTTGCAGGTTCAAGTTCTAAAAATCTAGGCAATGTTATCTACAAGGATTTGATTGCCTTGACGCGTCAGACGGGTGCGCAAGTGGTTTGTGATTTTGAAGGACAGACCTTGATTGATAGTTTGGACTACCAGCCACTTCTTGTCAAACCAAACAATCACGAACTTGGAGCTATCTTTGGAGTGAAACTCGAAAGTTTAGATGAAATCGAGAACTATGCTCGTGAGTTACTGGCTAAAGGTGCTCAAAACGTCATTATCTCTATGGCTGGTGACGGTGCCCTTCTTGTCACATCTGAGGGAGCATACTTTGCCAAACCAATCAAAGGGACAGTCAAAAATTCAGTTGGAGCTGGTGATTCTATGGTTGCTGGATTTACTGGTGAATTTGTCAAATCAAAAGACGCAGTAGAAGCCTTCAAATGGGGAGTGGCTTGCGGAACGGCCACCACCTTCTCAGATGACTTGGCAACGGCAGAATTTATTAAAGAAACATATGAAAAAGTTGAGGTAGAAAAACGATGAAAATTCAAGACCTATTGAGAAAAGATGTCATGTTGCTGGATTTGCAGGCAACTGAAAAAACTGCTGTCATCGAAGAGATGATTAAAAGTCTGGTAGATCACGGTTATGTGACAGATTTTGAAACCTTTAAAGAAGGTATTTTGGCACGTGAAGCTTTGACTTCTACTGGTTTGGGTGATGGTATCGCTATGCCTCACAGCAAAAACGCTGCTGTCAAAGAAGCGACTGTTCTCTTTGCTAAGTCAAACAAGGGAGTTGACTATGAGAGCTTGGATGGACAAGCAACTGACCTCTTCTTTATGATTGCAGCTCCAGAAGGTGCCAATGATACTCACTTGGCAGCCTTGGCAGAATTGTCTCAATACTTGATGAAAGACGGTTTTGCTGACAAGCTTCGTCAAGCAACATCAGCTGACCAAGTCATTGAACTTTTTGACCAAGCTTCAGAAAAAACGGAAGAGCCTGTTCAAGCACCTGCTAATGAATCTGGTGACTTTATCGTAGCTGTTACAGCTTGTACGACAGGTATTGCTCACACTTATATGGCCCAAGAAGCCCTTCAAAAAGTGGCTGCTGAAATGGGTGTTGGGATCAAGGTTGAAACTAACGGTGCTAGCGGCGTTGGAAACCAACTAACTGCAGAAGATATCCGTAAGGCTAAAGCTGTTATCATCGCAGCAGACAAGGCAGTTGAAATGGATCGTTTCGATGGTAAACCATTGATTAATCGCCCGGTTGCTGACGGAATCCGTAAGACAGAAGAGTTGATCAACTTGGCTCTTTCAGGAGATGCTGAAGTTTACCGTGCTACAAACGGAGCGAAAACTGCAACAGCAAGCAATGAAAAACAAAGCCTTGGTGGTGCTTTCTACAAACACTTGATGAGTGGTGTATCTCAAATGTTGCCATTCGTTATCGGTGGTGGTATCATGATTGCCCTTGCTTTCTTGATTGACGGTGCTTTGGGTGTTCCAAATCAAAATCTTGGCAATCTTGGTTCTTACCATGAACTCGCTTCTATGTTCATGAAAATTGGTGGAGCAGCCTTTGGCTTGATGCTCCCAGTTTTTGCGGGTTATGTTGCCTACTCTATCGCTGAAAAACCAGGTTTGGTAGCAGGTTTCGTTGCTGGTGCTATTGCCAAAGAAGGTTTTGCCTTTGGTAAAATCCCTTATGCTGCAGGTGGTGAAGCAACTTCAACTCTTGCAGGTGTCTCATCTGGTTTCCTAGGTGCCCTTGTTGGTGGATTTATCGCAGGTGCTTTGGTTCTTGCTATCAAGAAATACGTTAAAGTTCCTCGTTCACTTGAAGGTGCTAAATCAATCCTTCTCTTGCCACTTCTTGGAACAATCTTGACTGGATTTGTCATGCTAGCTGTTAACATCCCGATGGCAGCAATCAACACTGCTATGAATGATTTCCTTGGCGGTCTTGGAGGCGGTTCAGCTGTCCTTCTCGGTATCGTCCTTGGTGGAATGATGGCTGTTGACATGGGTGGACCAGTCAACAAAGCGGCTTATGTATTTGGTACAGGTACGCTTGCAGCGACTGTTTCTTCAGGTGGTTCTGTAGCCATGGCAGCAGTTATGGCTGGAGGAATGGTACCACCACTTGCTATCTTTGTCGCAACCCTTCTTTTCAAAGATAAATTTACCAAAGAAGAACGCAACTCTGGTTTGACAAACATCATCATGGGCTTGTCATTTATCACTGAGGGAGCGATTCCATTTGGTGCCGCTGACCCAGCTCGTGCGATTCCAAGCTTCATCCTTGGTTCGGCAGTAGCAGGCGGACTCGTTGGTCTTGCTGGAATCAAACTCATGGCGCCACACGGAGGAATCTTTGTGATCGCCCTCACTTCAAATGCTCTTCTTTACCTTGCCTCTGTCTTGGTAGGAGCAATCGTAAGTGGTGTGGTTTATGGTTACCTCCGCAAACCACAAGCATAAAAATTAGATAGAAAATGGAAAGATTGTACCGTTTGGTGCAGTCTTTTTCTCTTTCTAAAATGCCTGTGAAATATGGTATAATAGAAGAATGGCAAACAAGAATACAAGTAAAACAAGACGGAGACCGTCTAAAGCAGAACTCGAAAGAAAAGAAGCGATTCAACGAATGTTGATTTCGTTGGGAATCGCGATTTTATTGATTTTCGCAGCTTTTAAATTAGGGGCTGCAGGTATTACCCTTTACAATTTAATTCGCTTGCTAGTGGGAAGCCTAGCCTATCTGGCAATATTTGCCCTCTTGGTCTATCTTTTCTTTTTCAAGTGGATACGAAAACAGGAAGGCCTCCTATCTGGCTTCTTTACTATATTTGCGGGCTTGCTCCTGATTTTTGAGGCCTACTTGGTTTGGAAATATGGCTTGGATAAGTCCGTTCTAAAAGGAACCATGGCTCAGGTTGTGACTGATTTGACTGGTTTTCGAACGACCAGTTTTGCTGGAGGTGGCTTGATTGGGGTCGCTCTTTATATGCCAAGCGCCTTTCTCTTCTCAAATATCGGTACTTACTTTATTGGTTCTATCTTGATTTTAGCAGGCGCTCTCCTAGTTAGTCCTTGGTCTGTTTACGATATTGCTGAATTTTTCAGTAGAGGCTTTGCTAAATGGCGGGAAGGACATGAGCGCCGAAAAGAGGAACGCTTTGTCAAACAAGAAGAAAAAGCTCGTCAAAAGGCTGAGGAAGAGGCTAGATTAGAAAAAGAAGTCGCTGAGAAAGCCTTACTCGATTTGCCTCCTGTCGATATGGAAACGGGTGAAATTTTGATAGAGGAAGCCGTTCAGGATTTTCCACCTATTCCTGAAGAAGAGTGGGTGGAACCAGAAATTATCTTGCCTCAACCAGAGCTTGAATTCGCTGAAGAGGAAGATAGCTCTGATGATGAAGAGGTACAGGTTGATTTTTCAGCTAAGGAGGCTCTTGAATACAAACTTCCAAGTTTACAACTCTTTGCACCTGATAAACCCAAAGACCAGTCTAAAGAGAAGAAAATTGTCCGAGAGAATATCAAAATCTTGGAAGAAACCTTTGCCAGCTTTGGTATCAAGGTAACGGTTGAACGGGCTGAAATTGGGCCATCAGTGACCAAGTATGAAGTCAAACCAGCAGTAGGTGTACGGGTCAACCGCATTTCCAATCTAGCAGATGACTTAGCACTTGCACTGGCTGCTAAGGATGTTCGAATCGAAGCTCCAATCCCAGGGAAATCTCTCGTTGGAATCGAGGTTCCTAACTCTGAAATTGCGACTGTGTCCTTCCGCGAACTATGGGAACAATCTCAAACGAAAGCAGAAAATCTCTTGGAAATTCCTTTAGGGAAAGCAGTTAATGGCACCGCAAGGGCTTTTGACCTTTCTAAAATGCCCCACTTGCTAGTCGCAGGTTCAACGGGTTCAGGGAAGTCAGTAGCAGTTAACGGAATTATCGCTAGTATTCTCATGAAGGCGAGACCAGATCAAGTCAAATTTATGATGGTCGATCCCAAGATGGTTGAGTTGTCTGTTTACAATGATATTCCCCATCTCTTGATTCCAGTTGTAACCAATCCACGCAAGGCCAGCAAGGCCCTGCAAAAGGTTGTGGATGAGATGGAAAACCGTTATGAACTCTTTGCCAAGGTGGGAGTTCGGAATATTGCAGGTTTTAATGCCAAGGTAGAAGAGTTCAATGCCCAATCTGAATACAAGCAGGTTCCGCTGCCACTCATTGTTGTGATTGTGGATGAGTTGGCTGACCTTATGATGGTGGCCAGCAAGGAAGTGGAAGATGCCATTATTCGTCTTGGACAGAAGGCGCGTGCTGCCGGGATCCACATGATTCTTGCAACCCAGCGTCCATCCGTTGATGTCATCTCTGGTCTGATCAAGGCCAATGTCCCATCTCGTGTGGCGTTTGCAGTTTCATCTGGTACAGACTCTCGTACGATTTTGGATGAAAATGGAGCAGAAAAACTGCTTGGCCGAGGGGACATGCTCTTTAAACCGATTGATGAAAATCATCCAGTTCGTCTCCAAGGATCCTTTATCTCGGATGATGATGTTGAACGCATCGTAAACTTCATCAAGGCTCAGGCAGATGCGGACTACGATGAGAGTTTTGATCCAGGTGAGGTTTCTGAAAATGATGGAGAATTTTCAGATGGTGAATCTGGTGGAGATCCGCTTTTTGAAGAAGCTAAAGCTCTAGTCATTGAGACCCAGAAAGCCAGTGCATCTATGATTCAGCGCCGTTTGTCTGTTGGATTTAACCGTGCGACCCGCCTCATGGAAGAACTGGAGATGGCAGGTGTCATCGGTCCAGCTGAAGGTACCAAACCAAGAAAAGTTTTACAACAATAAATTTCTCTCTGTCACCTATAGTGAGTTTAATAAAAGACAAACTTGGAGAGGACAATCGTTGGAGTTTACTTATAAGGTCATCATTTGATGGCTTTTTTCTATACTAAAATTGAATGATTGATGCTGCACAAAAATCAAATAGCAAACTAGTCGCAGGTTGCTCAAAGTACAGCTTTGAGGTTGCAGATAAAACTGACGAAGTCAGTAACATACGTACGGCAAGGCGACGATGACGCGGTTTGAAGAGATTTTTGAAGAGTATTTATCTATGATGTATAATTAATTGAATATGGAATAGTACAAAACGACTTTTAAAGCATGACATGGATTTGGATTCCTCAACAGATTTGTTCACATCTTATTTCAATATGATATATATCAAGCTAAAACAGGTTTAGAATTTCTTTTAGATATATAAAAACTCCCCTATAGTTTCTAGTGAATGTTTGTTTTTCACTGTCCACTATAGGGGGAGTTTTTGTACTCATTATGGGCTAGATTTTTCTTTTTTATTTTATTAAACTGCATAGCTTACTTTTTCAGTAAAATCAGACATTGTATTCGCCAGATATTGTACGACATCAATATACTGCTGTTTAAAAATTTGAGAGTTCTGCAGATTTTGAGTTCAGTTTCTGTTTACTCACCAAAGAAAAATGGTGGGGCGAATTTTTTCAATTCTTCAAAGCAATGTTGGGCAGCCTCTGCATCTTCACAGATGACAAGACAGACATCATCACCACATAGGGTAGCGATAGCGTCAGGGAAACTCAAAGCATCGATGATAGAACCAAATGATTGAGCCAGTCCAGGAAGGGTTTTTAGTAGAACTTGGTTCTGAACTGGACGCATCAAGACGAGAGCATCTTCCATGTAGATTTCGAGACGTTTCTCCCATTTTGAGATAGAACCTGTATTGAGCACGTAGTAAGAGTTATCTTCTTCACGTACTTTTGAAAGGTTCATACTTTTAATATCTCTCGAAAGTGTAGCTTGTGTAACTTGAATGTCATTGTCAGCAAGAAGAGCTTGTAATTCAGCTTGTGTGTGAATCTTATTTTTCGTTACAAGAGCTCGTATGAGTTGGTGTCGGTGTTCAGATTTATTCATAAAATGTTACTCCTTGTACAAAGTACAGAAAGCGTGGACTGATCGAAATCGTCAGTCGGGCGGTAAGCGGTATTGTCACGTATGATGATTTCAAAGTCAGTAGTATAAAGAACTAGATGGAGAGCATCTCCCTCTTTTAACTTGTCACTAGTTGGGTTCAGATGACTTGGATATCTATCCGTTCATCTGCATCACTGTTCTTTACTGACAGTGAATCATTTAATTATGGTAGCATTTTGTCACGGCTTCTTGTGAATGTACGCTAAACGGCAATTCACAGAAATTGTCCAACATGTGGTGTGGTAGCGTGTATAATAGAGGGTCACACATGTTGGTTAGGGGTGTTAGTATCATTTGTCCAAGGTTCAGCAGCGGGGGTAGAATAATCTGTTCTTTGGACAGGATTTGATACCAAGTTTATGTTTCGTTAGTCTATTCAAGTGAGGGGATTGATTATAGGAAGGCAAATGGTCACGTAATTAAGCCTTCCTTGGAAAATTTCAATATTGAAAGTCTGATAGCCTATACCTTTTGACTAGGTAGGATAAGAGTAGACTGTTCAAGATCAACAGTCAGGTGGTAAGCGGTATTGTCACGGATGGTGATTTCAAAGTCAGTAGTATAGAGGACTAGACGGAGAGTATCTCCTTCTTTTAACTTGTAAATAGTTGGTTGTAGTTCAAATTGCACCTCCATCCATTCATCTGCATTAATATCCTCTATTAACAGTAAATCATTTCTATTCTGTAAATTAAGGTAACCTTTTGTCACGACTCGTTGTGCATCTGGTCTAAATGGTAATTCACAGAGATTTTCTAGCATATGATAGCGGCCGTTGTCAATGGTTCTAGCACTTAAAACAGCTGGATAAGGTTGTAGGTATTTCTTTTGACCAAGTTCCAGTAGTTGAGCAGATAATAGCCCCTTATTTGTACTGGATTTGATACGAAGATTGAGCTGAGCGCGACCGTTCAGGTGAAGATCTTTGGTCACAGGAAGGTCAATAGTAATTTGATTGGCTTTTCCTTGATAGAGTTCCGTATTGAAGGTTTGGTATGTCTTACCATAACGCTCAAAATCCTTATCTGAGTACTGGTTTTGAATCACTTGCTCTTCTTGACCAAGTGAGAAGGTTTCAAAGTTTTCTTGTTCACCAAAATTATCAAGTGATAACCAAGTCTGAGGGGTTGTATTGTCCTGCCAAATGACAGTAGGAAGTTGGAAATCTGTTTCCTGTCCCAGTAATTTCTTAGTCAATAAGGCATTCATGGACTCACGGAAGTCAATGGACTGCCAGTTGTTCATATAAACATGGGCACCATTATGGAAAAAGAGGTGCTTGTTGATATGAGCAGGAAGAGCATGGAACATCTGGTAAACATGAAGTGGTTTGACATTCCAATCCTGAGAACCGTGGGTAAAGACAACCTCTGCCTTGACTTTGTCAGCATTGAGCAGATAGTTGCGGTCATGCCAAAATTGATTGTAGTCACCAGACTTGCGATCCAGTTGTTCCTTTACTTTTTCTAAGTCAGCTTGGTGAGCAGCATTGCCACGGATATAGTCGCCAGCCAAGAGATTACGAGAGTAGGTTAACTCAGCAAGGGAGTCAAAGTCCTCACCTGGATAACCGCCTGGGCTGGTCACCAGACCATTTTCACGATAGTAGTTGTACCATGAAGAAATGCCAGCCTCGGCAATGATAACTTCTAAACCATCGACGCCTGTAGTCGCTAGACCATTTGACATGGTTCCTAGATAGGAAAGTCCAGTTGTGGCTACTTTTCCATTTGACCAGTCAGCCTTGACTTGACGCTGGCGCGTATGGTCGGTAAAGGCACGGCAACGGCCATTAAGCCAATCGATGACATTTTTATAAGCCTCAATTTGTTGGTAGTCGCCATTAGTCATGAAACCAGTAGAGTCTTTGGTACCAACACCTGAAACATAGAGATTAGCAAAACCTCGTGGAAGGAAGTAGTCGTTGAGACTATAGCTAGCGTTGATGTGAGTTAGCTTTTCCTCCGCTTCTGATACAAGCTCAGCTTGACCTTGAGGCTGGACTAGATTGAGTTGAGGTTCTTCTAGATCAATCTTATGAGCAGGTTTAACTTCAAGTTCGCCCTCCATCTTGTAGAGAGCCTTGTCACTAGCCTTGTCATTGGTTCCCTGATGATAGGGACTGGCTGTCATGACAGCGGGGATTTGTCCGTTATAACGAGGACGAATAATGTTGACCTTGACTAGGTCTGGTAGCCCTTTTTGATCAGTATCCACACGAGATTCGACGTAGACCACTTCTCGAATAACATCTTGGCTAGAAAAAGTAGCCAAACTCTTGCCGTTAAAGTAGTGATAGTCATTATCCTCAGGGATAAGACCATCGCTAACAAGTTGGTCGATAAGAGTATTTCCCTTTTTGGTGCGAGTATTGAGTAACTGATAGAGATTTTCAATCAAGTCACCATATATAATGGGAAATCCAGTTTCTTTACGAAAAACGTCACTATCTTCGAAATCAACCAAATAAGAAAAGCCTAAAAGTTGAAAAGCAACAGTATAAAAAATATCTGCTGTCAGTTCATCTTCTGATTGAAAAAATGTCAGCAAGTCAGTTTCTTTATCAACTGCCAAACTGGATAGAGGATAGGTACTATCTTTATAAGTAAAAAAGAAACGACTTAAAAAAGCCTCTAACATCTTTTTATCTGCCATATCAGATGGAAAATCAAATCCATACTTTTTTAATTCATATAAAATAGTATTTCTTGGAAGTGCTAAATAGCTGAATTGATTAAAGCGCATATAACCTCCTTATAAAACAATAATTAAGGTTATTATATCAAAAAAATAGGATAAAGGGAATCGTTAAATGAGAAAGAAATTAATTCAATAATAATGAATATGATTTATATGAAAAATAGGTACAACTCTATAGCCTAAAACAAGTTATCATAATGAATAGATTAACTGGATATGTATTTCTATTTTAAAAGATATATTCATTTCTTGGGATAAAAAAGTAAAAAAATTACCGGAGCATTTGATTCTTTAAATGTATTTTTACTTTTTTCGTTCAAAAAATTTTACTTTAAGGATAAAATATAGACAGGATTCAATGCTTTTGTCTTTCTCTTTTTGAAAAATGGTATAATATAGTGAGAAGGATAGAGGAGAAGTGTAAATTGATCGCACAACTAGATACAAAAACAGTCTATAGTTTTATGGAGAGTGTTATTTCAATAGACAAGTATGTGAGAGCAGCTAAAGAATATGGCTACACTTATTTGGCTATGATGGATATTGACAATCTTTATGGGGCTTTCGACTTTCTAGAGGTTACAAAAAAATACGGTATTCATCCTTTACTAGGGCTTGAAATGACTCTTTTAGTGGATGAGCAGGAAGTGAATTTGCGCTTTTTAGCTCTATCTAGTGTGGGCTATCAGCAGTTGATGAAACTTTCAACAGCCAAGATGCAGGGTGAGAAAACTTGGTCTGTCCTGTCCCAGTACCTAGAGGATATAGCGGTTATTGTACCTTATTTCGATGGATTTGAGTCGTTGGAACTAGGCTGTGATTACTATATTGGGGTTTATCCAGAAACAGTAGCAAGTGAATTTCATCATCCAATCTTGCCCCTTTATCGGGTTAATGCCTTTGAAAGCAGGGATAGAGAAGTTCTACAAGTCTTAACAGCAATCAAAGAAAATCTACCGCTTAGAGAAGTTCCTTTGCGCTCGCGACAAGATGCCTTTATATCAGCAAGTTCTTTAGAGAAACTATTCCAAGAACGTTTTCCGCAAGCCTTGGACAATTTAGAAAAACTTATTTCAGGCATTTATTATGACTTGGATACTAGTCTGAAACTGCCTCGCTTTAATCCAGCGCGACCAGCAGTAGAAGAATTGAGAGAACGTGCTGAGCTGGGGCTTGCTCAGAAGGGGTTGACTAGTAAAGAATATCAAGACCGTCTAGACCAAGAATTGGCTGTTATTCATGATATGGGCTTTGATGATTATTTCTTGGTTGTCTGGGATTTGTTGCGTTTTGGACGTTCAAATGGCTATTATATGGGAATGGGACGGGGTTCTGCAGTTGGTAGCTTGGTTTCTTATGCCTTGGACATCACCGGGATTGATCCAGTAGAGAAAAATCTCATTTTTGAACGTTTCCTCAATCGTGAACGTTATACTATGCCTGATATTGATATTGATATTCCAGATATTTATCGTCCAGATTTTATCAGGTATGTTGGCAATAAGTATGGTAGTAAACATGCGGCGCAAATCGTTACTTTTTCTACCTTTGGGGCCAAGCAAGCTTTACGTGATGTTTTGAAGCGCTTTGGTGTGCCAGAGTATGAATTATCTGCAATTACCAAGAAAATCAGTTTTCGTGACAATCTAAAGTCAGCCTATGAGGGAAATCTCCAGTTTCGTCAGCAAATCAATAGTAAGTTAGAATACCAAAAAGCTTTTGAAATTGCCTGCAAGATTGAGGGCTATCCCAGACAAACCTCTGTCCATGCGGCTGGTGTTGTGATTAGTGACCAAGATTTGACCAACTACATCCCTTTGAAGCATGGGGATGAAATTCCACTGACTCAGTATGATGCTCATGGAGTTGAAGCTAGTGGACTTTTGAAGATGGACTTTTTGGGACTGCGAAATTTGACCTTTGTCCAGAAAATGCAAGAATTGCTTGCTGAAACAGAAGGGATTAAGATAGCTATCAACGAGATTGATTTGGAAGACAAAGAAACGTTAGCTTTATTTGCCTCTGGTAATACAAAAGGTATCTTTCAATTTGAGCAACCTGGTGCCATTCGCTTGCTCAAGCGTGTTCAACCAGTCTGTTTTGAAGATGTCGTAGCGACTACTTCTCTAAATCGACCAGGTGCTAGCGATTATATCAATAATTTTGTGGCAAGAAAGCATGGGCAGGAAGAAGTGACTGTTTTGGATCCAGTGCTGGAGGATATTTTGGCTCCAACCTACGGCATAATGCTTTATCAGGAGCAGGTTATGCAGGTTGCCCAGCGTTTTGCTGGATTTAGTCTTGGGAAAGCCGATATTTTGCGTCGGGCTATGGGGAAAAAGGATGCTTCTGCTATGCATGAGATGAGGGCTTCCTTTATCCAAGGAGCATTAGAAGCTGGCCATACTGCGGAAAAGGCAGAGCAGGTCTTTGATGTCATGGAGAAGTTTGCAGGTTATGGATTTAACCGATCTCACGCCTATGCTTACTCAGCCTTGGCCTTCCAGTTGGCTTATTTCAAAACACATTATCCAGCCATCTTTTATCAAGTCATGTTGAATTCTTCCAACAGTGATTACTTAATGGATGCCCTAGAAGCAGGATTTGAAGTAGCCTCTCTGTCAATTAACACCATTCCCTATCACGATAAAATTGCCAACAAGTCTATCTATCTAGGTTTGAAATCGATTAAGGGAGTCAGCAAAGATTTGGCGCTTTGGATTATTGAAAATAGACCCTATTCTAATATTGAAGATTTTGTAGCTAAATTACCTGAGAATTATCTGAAACTTCCTCTGCTAGAACCTTTGGTAAAAGTTGGCCTTTTCGATTCATTTGAAAAAAATCGTCAAAAAGTATTCAATAATTTAGCTACTCTATTTGAATTTGTGAAAGAGTTAGGTAGCTTGTTCGGTGATACAATTTATAGCTGGCAGGAATCGGAAGATTGGACGGAACAAGAAAAATTCTATATGGAACAAGAACTTTTAGGGATAGGTGTCAGCAAACACCCACTGCAAGCTATTGCAAGTAAGGCTATTTATCCGATTACACCAATCGGAAATTTATCAGAAAATAGCTACTCTATTATTTTGGTTGAAGTTCAGAAGATAAAAGTAATTCGCACCAAAAAGGGTGAAAATATGGCCTTCTTACAGGTAGATGATAGTAAGAAAAAATTGGATATTACCCTCTTTTCAGACTTATATCGACAGATTGGGCAGGAAGTAAGAGAGGGAGCATTCTACTATATAAAAGGAAAAATCCAGTCACGTGATGGTCGTCTACAAATGATTGCACAAGAAATAAGAGAAGCAGTTGCTGAACGCTTTTGGATTCAGGTGAAAAATCATGAATATGATAAAGAAATTTCAAATATCCTAGACCAGTATAAAGGCTCAATCCCAGTCATCATCAGGTATGAAGAAGAACAGAAAACCATTGTATCTTCTCAGCATTTTGTGGCTAAATCTGATGAATTAGAAGCGAAATTAGGTGGAATCGTTATGAAAACGATTTATCGCTAAAAATACGGAAAATAGAAGAATTTTAAAATCAAATGTGGTATAATCAATAAGAATGTTAAAAGAAAAAGGAGCATAAACCAATATGAAACGTATTGCTGTTTTGACTAGTGGTGGAGACGCCCCTGGTATGAACGCTGCTATCCGTGCAGTTGTTCGTCAAGCAATTTCAGAAGGAATGGAAGTGTTTGGTATCTATGACGGATATGCTGGTATGGTTGCCGGTGAAATTCATCCCTTAAACGCGGCTTCAGTAGGAAACATCATTTCTCGTGGTGGTACCTTCCTTCACTCAGCTCGTTATCCAGAGTTCGCTCAACTTGAAGGGCAACTTAAAGGGATTGAGCAATTGAAAAAACACGGCATTGAAGGTGTAGTTGTTATCGGTGGTGACGGTTCTTACCACGGCGCTATGCGTTTGACTGAGCATGGTTTCCCAGCTATCGGTCTTCCAGGTACAATTGATAACGATATCGTTGGTACTGACTTCACAATCGGTTTTGACACAGCGGTTACGACTGCTATGGACGCTATCGATAAGATTCGTGATACATCATTAAGTCACCGTCGTACTTTTGTCATCGAAGTTATGGGGCGTAACGCTGGTGATATCGCTCTTTGGGCGGGTATCGCAACTGGTGCTGATGAAATTATCATCCCTGAAGAAGACTTCAAAATTGAAGATATCGTAGCAAGTATCAAAGCTGGCTATGAATGTGGTAAAAGACACAATATCATCGTTTTGGCAGAGGGTGTTATGTCAGCAGATGAATTTGCTCAAAAACTAAAAGAAGCTGGAGATACGACCGATCTTCGTGTGACAGAACTTGGACATATTCAACGTGGTGGTTCTCCAACTGCGCGTGACCGTGTATTGGCGTCACGTATGGGTGCCCATGCCGTTAAACTTCTTAAAAAAGGTATCGGTGGTGTTGCGGTAGGTATTCGTAACGAAAAAATGGTTGAAAATCCAATTCTTGGTACTGCAGAAGAAGGAGCATTGTTTAGTCTTACTGAAGATGGTAAGATTGTGGTTAATAATCCACATAAAGCCGACATTGAGCTATCTAGCTTGAATAAGAGCTTGTCATAATTAAAAAAATTAGTTAATAAGACCAAAGAGGTCATATATAAAGGAGTCACAAAAATCATGAACAAACGTGTAAAAATCGTTGCAACCTTAGGTCCTGCGGTAGAAATCCGTGGTGGTAAAAAATTTGGTGATGACGGATACTGGAGTGGAAAACTTGATGTTGAAGCTTCTGCTAAAAACATTGCTAAATTGATTGAAGCTGGAGCTAACACATTCCGTTTCAACTTCTCACACGGTGACCATCAAGAACAAGGTGACCGTATGGCAACTGTTAAACTTGCTGAAAAACTTGCAGGTAAAAAAGTTGGTTTCCTTCTTGATACTAAAGGACCAGAAATCCGTACAGAATTGTTCGAAGGAGATGCAAAAGAATACTCTTACACAACTGGTGAAAAAATTCGTGTTGCAACTAAACAAGGAATTCAATCAACTCGTGAAGTAATTGCATTGAACGTCGCTGGTTCACTTGATATCTATGACGATGTTGAAGTTGGACGTCAAGTATTAATTGACGATGGTAAACTTGGTCTTCGTGTAGTTGCTAAAGATGATGTGACTCGTGAATTTGAAGTTGAAGTTGAAAATGACGGTGTAATCGCTAAACAAAAAGGTGTTAATATCCCTAACACTAAAATTCCTTTCCCAGCTCTTGCTGAACGTGATAATGATGACATCCGCTTTGGTCTTGAGCAAGGTATCAACTTTATTGCGATTTCATTTGTACGTACTGCAAAAGACGTTGAAGAAGTTCGTGCAATCTGTAAAGAGACTGGAAACGGACACGTTCAATTGTTTGCTAAAATTGAAAACCAACAAGGTATCGACAACTTGGATGAAATCATCGAAGCTGCTGATGGTATCATGATTGCTCGTGGTGACATGGGTATCGAAGTACCATACGAAATGGTTCCAGTTTACCAAAAAATGATCATCAAGAAAGTCAATGCTGCAGGTAAAGTTGTTATCACTGCAACAAACATGCTTGAAACAATGACTGAAAAACCTCGTGCAACACGTTCAGAAGTATCAGACGTATTCAACGCTGTTATCGACGGTACTGACGCTACAATGCTTTCAGGTGAGTCTGCAAATGGTAAATACCCACTTGAGTCAGTAACTACAATGGCTACAATCGACAAGAACGCTCAAACTCTTCTTAACGAATACGGCCGTTTGAACTCAGATTCATTTGAACGTAACTCTAAGACAGAAGTAATGGCTTCAGCTGTTAAAGATGCTACTAACTCAATGGACATTAAATTGATTGTAACTCTTACTAAGACAGGTCACACTGCACGTTTGATCTCTAAATACCGTCCAAATGCTGACATCTTGGCATTGACATTCGACGAATTGACAGAACGTGGATTGATGTTGAACTGGGGTGTTATCCCAATGTTGACAGATGCTCCATCTTCAACTGACGATATGTTCGAAATTGCTGAACGTAAAGCAGTTGAAGCAGGTCTTGTACAATCTGGTGACGATATCGTTATCGTAGCGGGTGTACCAGTTGGAGAAGCTGTACGTACAAACACAATGCGTATCCGTACAGTCCGCTAATCAAAATTGAAAAAGCCTATCATATCAAGCTTTCTAGCCTGTGTGATGGGCTCTTTTTTATCTAGGAGCAAAAAAGGGCAAAACTTTTTAATTGCGATTTATAATCGAATGAAATAAGAAATGAACAAATTGATTAATAAAGTCACATTCATTTCTAGGAATACTTTAGCAGAAAATGAAATAAATCTTTCCACAATAAAACGCATATTATCAAGGATTTCTATACCTGATAATATGCGTTTTCTGATTTTAAAACCTTTTTGGCTAGTCTATCAAGCTATTTAAATTAATTTTTTGAAGCTGCTTGGAATTCAGGATTTTTCCATGCTTCGTCAATGATAGCTTGCAATTCTTTTGCAGATGCTTGCATTTTTTGAGTTTCTGCGTCGTTCAATGGGATATTTACTGGACGAACGATACCGTGTGCCCCAACGATAGCTGGTTGACCGATAAAGACGTTTTCAACACCATATTGACCTTCTTGGAATACAGAGAGTGGTAGTACTGCATTTTCGTCATCAAGGATTGCACGAGTGATACGAGCAAGGGCTACAGCGATACCGTAGTATGTAGCACCTTTCTTGTTGATGATTGAGTATGCAGCGTCACGAACTGATATGAAAAGTTCAACAAGGTCAGCTTCATTCAAGTCACGATTTGCTTGCAACCATTGTTCCAATTTAACACCAGCAACGTTAGCGTGAGACCAAACAGCGAATTCTGAGTCACCGTGTTCACCCATGATGTAGGCATGGACTGAACGAGCGTCAACACCGATTGTTTCAGCAAGGGCTTGACGGAAACGAGCTGAGTCAAGTGAAGTACCTGAACCGATAACGCGTTCTTTAGGGAATCCAGAGAATTTCCAAGTTGAATAAGTCAAGACATCTACTGGGTTAGCTGCAACAAGGAAGATACCATCAAAACCTGAAGCAACAACTTGCTCAACGATAGATTTGTTAATTGCAAGGTTTTTACCCACAAGGTCAAGACGAGTTTCACCTGGTTTTTGTGGAGCGCCGGCAGTGATGACAACAAGGTCAGCGTCTGCACAGTCTTCGTACTTAGCAGCGTAGATTTTCTTTGGTGAAGTAAATGCAAGCGCGTGGCTAAGGTCTTCAGCATCACCAACTGCTTTTTCAAACAATTGAGGAATTTCAATAATACCAAGTTCTTGTGCGATTCCTTGAGTAACAAGAGCGAAAGCGTAAGATGAACCTACGGCACCATCACCAACAAGGATAACTTTTTTGTGTTGTTTAGTTAGTGTCATTTGTCTAAACATCTCCTTAATTTTATTTAGGGATTTTCCCAGATAAATTCATTCTATCACTTTTAAAAAGCTTTGTCACGAATATGCCTTGCAGATCTTGATGTAAACGTTTTAGTGGGGTAGAAGGCTGAAATATAGGATACAATATGGTATAATATAACTGATTACTAATTGTGAAACGAGGCATTTATTAATGCAGGATAAAAATTTAGTGAATGTCAATCTGACAAAGGAGATGAAGACGAGCTTTATCGATTACGCCATGAGTGTTATCGTAGCGCGGGCGCTTCCTGATGTTCGAGATGGCTTGAAACCTGTTCACCGTCGGATTCTCTATGGAATGAATGAATTAGGTGTTACCCCAGACAAACCTCATAAAAAATCTGCTCGTATTACAGGGGATGTCATGGGTAAATACCACCCACACGGGGATTCCTCTATCTATGAAGCTATGGTTCGTATGGCTCAATGGTGGAGCTATCGTTACATGCTTGTAGATGGGCATGGAAACTTTGGTTCTATGGATGGTGATGGTGCTGCTGCCCAGCGTTATACTGAGGCACGCATGAGCAAGATTGCTCTGGAAATGCTTCGAGATATCAATAAGAATACGGTTGATTTCGTTGATAACTATGATGCCAATGAACGTGAACCATTGGTCTTGCCTGCACGTTTTCCAAATCTTTTGGTCAATGGAGCAACTGGTATTGCCGTTGGGATGGCTACCAACATTCCTCCTCACAATCTAGGTGAGACCATTGATGCGGTCAAGCTCGTCATGGACAATCCTGAAGTGACTACCAAGGACTTGATGGAAGTCTTGCCTGGTCCAGATTTTCCAACAGGTGCCCTTGTCATGGGGAAATCAGGCATTCATAAGGCTTATGAAACAGGTAAAGGTTCTATTGTTCTCCGTTCTCGTACAGAGATTGAAATGACCAAGACGGGACGTGAGCGCATTGTTGTAACGGAATTTCCTTATATGGTCAATAAAACCAAGGTGCATGAGCATATTGTTCGCTTAGTTCAGGAAAAACGCATTGAGGGGATTACAGCAGTACGTGATGAGTCCAACCGTGAAGGTGTTCGGTTCGTTATTGAAGTTAAACGAGATGCTTCAGCAAATGTTATCCTTAACAACCTCTTCAAGATGACCCAGATGCAAACCAATTTTGGTTTTAATATGTTGGCGATTCAAAATGGGGTTCCGAAGATTTTATCTCTTCGTCAGATTTTGGATGCTTATATCGAACACCAAAAAGAAGTGGTTATTCGTCGGACACGTTTTGATAAGGAAAAAGCGGAAGCGCGTGCGCATATCTTAGAAGGTCTCTTAATCGCACTCGACCATATCGACGAAGTGATTCGTATCATCCGTGCTAGTGAAACTGATGCGGAAGCGCAAGCCGAGTTGATGAGTAAGTTTAAGCTTTCTGAACGTCAAAGTCAGGCTATCCTAGACATGCGTCTTCGTCGTTTGACAGGTTTGGAACGCGATAAGATTCAGTCTGAGTATGATGATCTCTTGGCTTTGATTGCAGATTTGGCGGATATTCTTGCTAAGCCAGAGCGTGTTTCTCAAATCATCAAAGATGAATTGGACGAAGTTAAGCGTAAGTTTGGCGACCAACGTCGTACAGAGTTGATGGTCGGTGAAGTCTTAAGCCTCGAAGATGAGGATCTGATTGAAGAATCGGATGTCTTGATTACGCTTTCTAATAAGGGCTACATCAAACGTCTGGATCAAGCCGAGTTTACTGCTCAAAAACGTGGGGGTCGTGGTGTTCAAGGAACCGGGGTTAAGGATGATGATTTTGTCCGAGAGTTAGTGTCAACTAGCACTCATGATCATCTACTCTTCTTCACAAATAAAGGTCGAGTCTATC
>JAWETZ010000018.1:0-52881 GCA_032480835.1 Streptococcus mitis | reverse complement strand
TCACCTTTATCACTTACTACTGCTTCGGGTAAGGCGGGTTGAACTGCGGGCTCCCCTTTGCCAGTTACAACAGCTTCGGGTAATTCAGGTTGAACTGCAGGTTCGCCTTTAGCACTTACAACTGCTTCGGGTAAGGCAGGCTGAACTGCGGGTTCACCCTTATCAGTCACGACTGCTTCGGGTAACGTTGGTTGAACTGCAGGTTCGCCTTTATCACTTACCACAGCTTCTGGCAAGGCGGGTTGGACTGCAGCCTCCCCTTTATCAGATACAACTGCTTCTGGTAACTCTGGCTGGATCGCAGGCTCACCCTTGTCGGTTACCAGAGTTCCAGCTTGTACATCCTTATGTTCTGCTAATTGTTCTTGAGAATCTGAAGATTGTATCTCTTCTTTTCTTGGATTCGTTAATTCAGTAGAGAAAGGTTTTTCAACTACTTGAACTTCTGTCGGCTTAGTTGAAGAAACAGGTGTTTGTTCCTGAATAGCTTGTACTGTTGATGGATTCTCTACAAAATTCGGTGTAACATTATAATCCACCTTTTGTTGTTTTGTAGGAGTGGCAACTGAACTCTTTTGATTACTTACTTCAGAATCAGAAGTAGTTTTTCCCTCTTTGATATATCCAATATATGTGTAACCTGAAATGTCTTTAGGAAGAGGCAATTTTTCTCCAGAGGTCAATTCATAGTCCGTATTGTAATTCAGTAAAAGATTATTTTCTAAAGCATGAGCCGATACAAGAACACCATTTCCTATTCCTGCAACCAATACTAAATGTAACACTGTTTTATTCTTAATTTTTTTCTTAGAAACGGCAAAAATTAAAATCCCCAGAGTAGCTAAGCTAGCACCAGCAACTAGGGTTTGCATATCATTCTTACTTCCAGTGTTGGGTAAATCTCCCAGTTGATTTTGGGAATTTAACTTATAAACAAGATAATAAGTCTCATCATCATTCTCCACGTATGTCGGAATATCATAAACGAGCTGATTCTTTTCTTCTGATGATAGCTCTGAATCTGTCACATATTTATAGTGAACTCCCGCAGTTTCCTGAGCATCCACAGATGAACTAGCTAATACAGACATAAAAAATAAACTCGAAATCGTCGCAGATACAAGTCCTACTGATAATTTTCTAAATGAAAAACGTTCTTGTTTTTCACCAAAATACTTTTCCATTATTCCTCCTTGAAATACAATTTATAAATGTTACAAAGACCTTTATTATATTAGTGTATTATCTATAAAAAAGGTAGTATACCTTAATTATACTCTTTATTTACCGAAAAGTCTTAAAATTGAGTAGTGTTTTCATACTTTGTTTTATATATAAAATACCAAGCAGTAGTTTTGTAACTCCCTATTATTTTTTTGGATAAAATGTAACCTACCATGGAATTTCCACGTTAGGTGTTACTCATATCAATAATCGTTCTAAAAATGGTTTGATGCAGTTGAGGAGAATTCCTTCTATCCAGCTTTCTTGTGCTGAGGATAGATGTTCTGTCTGAAGGCTTTCTTTTAAAAAGTCTCGGACTTGTTCTGGTGCGATTTCAAATTCAAAGGCTTTCATTTTATAGAAAAAGTCGATGAGATGATCTGACAGATATTCAGTTGAAAAGGGAACTTCTCCACTTTTTCGATATTCTAATAAGAGCCGGGCAAATCGGGATTTTTCTTCAGGAAGCTCACGAAAATAGGAATTGAGAAGCCATGTCTGCTTCTGCTTTCTCTCAATTGGATCCTGAGTTGCAATTCGTTGGTCTTTTTCCAACTCTTTTTGGTATTGTTTGGCCTTGATAGCCCGTTCTGTTCGATTTTTACCAAAAAGAATTTTCTCCCATTTTCGTTCTTCTTGAGTCAGGGTTTCTGTAAAGCCAAAGTAGTCTTGATAGGCACGCTCTGCTGGGCCCATGGCTAGGACTAGATTGTCTGCATATTGCTTGGCGATTTTATCCCTCTTCTTGCGCTCTTTCTCTGCCTGGATACGGAGTTCTTGCTCATAATCAATTTTCTCCTTACCTAGCTTGACAAGGTAGAGTTGGTCATCTGGTTTTCCAAGTAAAAAGGGTTTGATACACTTTTCAAGGACTTCTTCCATACGAGCCTTCTTCTTGGGCTCTGCCTTGGTCCAACTTCCTCCTTGAAAGACTTCTAGAAAGAGTTGGTAGTCTCTTTCAGGTGTGAACTGATTGCCACGATTAGATTTAAAAACACCTTTTTCCCAGAGCCATTTTAGAAGTCGCTCGTCAAAGTCACTTTTATTGACCTTGATTTTTTCCTTTTTATGGACTTTTCTGGTCAGATTTTCAATCTTTCTGAGCAGTTTTTCTTCCTCTTCCAGTTGCTGGTCAAGGGTCAATCGATGAAAATGACGAACACAGTCGCTACCAATCGGAAAGAGGCGTTGGCCTGTGACACCATTAAAGAGTTCGTAGGCGTACTTGATGGCATTCCCACAGACACAATTGCTACGACCGATACCGTTAAAAATCAAGGAAACTTCATTCCATTCCTTGGTAGCTTGTTCCCAAGTATCAGCTTTTGAAGCCTGTAAAACCGCATCGTACAGGGATTTTCTAACTGGAAGTGTCATGATGTCTCCTTTCTAGATTATACTTTTACAACTTGAACCTCTTCTTTACCCAGTAAAATCAAGTATTTTTCAATATTTTCAATCGAATAGGCTCGTGATAAAGCCTCTCCGTATAGGGATAACTGACCACGATAACGGTCTATGAGTTGACTTGGTTCATCATAGCGGTCTGTCTTGTAGTCGAACAGAGCAATTTTGTCCCCGTAAAGCAGGTAGCCATCAAGGATACCACGGACAACGAAGTCTTCCTGACTCTTTTGGTCTCGTTTGAGCATGGAGAAGGGTTGCTCGCGGTAGAGATGGTCGGTATTAGCAAGAATTTCCTGACCGAGTGCTGTGTCAAAGAATGCAAGAATTTTAGCAAGCTTGATCTTGTCTCTGACAGCTGGGCTGGTTTGAACTTGTTTGAGAGTTTCTGTCAGGCTAGCAAGCGTTGGTCGCTGACTGAGGTCAATTCTCTGCATCAGTTCGTGAGTAGCACTACCAATCTCAGCTCCTGTTATCTTTTCTTTGCTTGAAAAATCTGGCAAAGAAAAGCTGATTTTCTTATCTACTGACTGTCCTTGACCTGCAATCTCAACACCCTCCATATCCATAACAGGTTCGTAGAATTCCTTGATTTGACTTGGGGTTTGAACACTAGGCAGTTCAATGGCTGCGCGATGAAGTGTATTATAAACTTCCACCTCTTTCAGCATTTCAAGGGCTTCTTTGATGGTTTCTGACTGGCGATTGTCTGCTTGGGAGCTATCTTGGAGAGGACTTTTGTTTTCCAACTGACCGATAGCTTCTCTAGTCAGCTGATCTTCACCAACAAAACGATAGATAAAGTTGAGATGATCCTTGGCAAATACTTTACTGATAGCCCAAATCCAATCTTGGAAATTCCTTGCTTGCAGTCTAGTAGAGCTATTTAGTTTTCCATTTTTAGCTGCTGGGTATTCCTTGGCTTCCAGCTTTTCACAAGAACCTTTACCGACAAGATAGAGCTTTTTCTCAGCCCGTGTCATAGCAACATACAGTAGACGCATCTGCTCTGAATAGCTTGCCAGCTGTAATTCTTCTTCATTCTGCCTATAGGTCAGGCTAGGAATGGA
Source organism: Streptococcus mitis (assembly GCA_032480835.1). Taxonomy (GTDB): domain Bacteria; phylum Bacillota; class Bacilli; order Lactobacillales; family Streptococcaceae; genus Streptococcus; species Streptococcus mitis_DK. The sequence goes on along the minus strand of JAWETZ010000018.1, from coordinate 49,183 downwards.
GAGTTTGACGGTTTTAGGATAGTGATCTTCCACTGCTCCTGTCTCCATTTTGGCAATATATTTGACACCAAGACCATTCTGACGACTGAGAATAATCTCTGACATGCTGTCTTGCTTGTTAAAGTCTTGATCCATATTGAGGATAAAGACGTAAGGAAACTCTAACCCTTTACTCTTGTGGATGGTCATGAGCTCTACTGCATCTTTTGGCGGTGCGACTGCCACGCTTGCAAGATCGTGCTGGGCTTCTAGGACCTTGTCAATCATACTAATAAAACGTGACAAGCCTTTGAAATTACTCTTTTCAAACTGGTCAGCTCGCAGTGCTAGGGCATAGAGATTAGCTTGTCTAGCAGGCCCATTTGGCAAGGCTCCAACATAGTCATAATAAAAACGGTCGTTATAAATCTTCCAAATCAGGTCATATAGGGAGTGGGTTTTGGCATACAAGCGCCAAGAAGCCAAGATATCCATGAATTGGTTTAGTTTCTCAGCTAGAGCCGTATGAATCAAGCCTTTTTGGCTACTTGCCAGTTTTTGAGCATTGACCAGTTTCTCATAGAGATTTTCGTGGACTTTATCCTCTGCTTTCTGAAGAGATAAACGTGCTAACTCGTCCTCATCAAAACCAAACATTGGAGACTTCATAAGGGCAACCAAGGCATAGTCTTGAAGAGGATTGTGAATGATACGAAGGGTGTCTAGCATGACTTGCACTTCTAGGGATTGGAGATAATTGTTTTGCTCTCCATCGGTTTTGACAGGAATTCCGTACTCAGACAGGGCGAGAAGAATCTGGTCATTACGACTGCGACTGGAGGTCAGAAGGGCGATTTCTTTAAAGGCAACACCTTGTTCCTTGTGGAGTTTCAGAATCTCCTTGATGACTAGGCGCATTTCGCCTGTTAGTTTCGTTTCTGTTTGGCTCTCTTCTTCCTCACTTGTGTCATCCTTGTCGTAGAGGAGAAATTCTGCCTTGTTGTCTGGATTGGGAGTCAGTTTGGTATTGGCAAAAACAAGCTGGTGCATGTTATCATAGTTGATTTCGCCGACCTCTTGGTCCATGAGACGTTCAAAGACATGGTTGGTTGCTGACAGCACTTCTGAACTACTACGGAAATTTTCCTTCAGGAGAATCAGCTTGCCCTCTTTTGGATTTTGCGCATAGCGTTGGAATTTCTCATTGAAAATTTGCGGATCTGCCTGACGGAAACGATAGATGGACTGCTTGATATCTCCCACCATAAAGCGATTGTGACCATTAGACAACAATTCCAGCATCCGTTCTTGAATGTGGTTGGTATCCTGATACTCATCGACCATGACTTCATGGAAACGTTCCTGATAAGTATCACGGACTTGCGGGAAATTCTCTAAAATCTCAATGGTGTAATGGCTAATATCAGCGAATTCAAAGGTATTTTCCTGTCGTTTACGCTCACGATAAGCTTCCACAAAATCACTCATGAAGGCTTGGAAAGTCTTAGCTAGTTCCCAGGTCTCTCCATGATAACGTTCTTGATAGTCGAGAATGGTTATCTGGTCTGACAGTTGTCCTAGTTTAGCAAACTGTGCCTTTCTTTCTTCGTTGTAGGCATCAGCCAGTGGCTTCAAATCAGCCTTACGACTTGCATTGGTCAGTGCTCGGCCGTTTTTCTCTTTCGAAATTGCGACAACACGCGCAAGTACTGCCTGATAAGCCTGACTATCGGACTCTTGATTTAAGAAGCTAATTTCATCCAGAATTAATTGAACATTCTCTAGATAAGCAGCCTTTGGAAACTCCTTGGCATCATTATCCAAATGGTAACGGAAAAAGCTTTCCAAGTCCCAAAGGGCTTGCTGGATTTGCTCAGTCAGTTTTTCTTTTTCACTGGTAAAATCAGCTTTTTCAAATCCTTTTAGGAAAGATTCACTCAGCCATTTCTGAGGATTACTGGTAGATTGGAGGAAGTCATAGATTTTATAGACTTGCTGGCGCAGACCACGTTCATCTTTTCCACGCCCAGCAAAGTTTTTCAGCAAATGACTAAACTGCTCTTGCTGTTTACCTTGGTAATGCGCTTCAAAGACCTCATGGAAGACTTCATTTTTTAGGATGAGTTGCTCGCTTTGATTTTGTAAAATACGGAAATTAGGCGCAATATCAATCAGATAGCCATGTTTTCCAAGGAATTTTTGTGTGAAGGAATCCATGGTTCCGATTGCAGCGTTAGGTAGGTCTGCTAACTGTCTACCTAAATGTTGTTTGAGGTCAACATCATGGCTTTCTTGGATTTGTTGGCTGATTTTTTTCTCCAAACGTTCCTTAAGTTCAGTAGCCGCCTTAACGGTAAAGGTTGAGATAAAGAGTTGACTGATTTCCACACCACGCGCCAATTGGTCTAGAATGCGCTCTGCCATAACAAAGGTCTTTCCAGAACCAGCCGATGCTGAGACTAGAATATTCTGGCCAGAAGTGTAGATAGCTTCAATTTGCTCGGCAGTTTTCTTCTGTTCCTTGCTCGAATTTGCTTCTACTTCTTGCAGTTTTTGAATTTCTTCCTCAGTTAAAAAGGGAATGGGCTTCATCGATTCAACTCCTCTCTTATTTTTTCAAACCAAGCTTGCTTGAGTTTTTCTCCGACCAGACGTTTGCCATCAGCTAAGTCCAACTTTTCTAGGAAACGGGCTTGGCCCAAGTGGTAATTGGCTTCAAATCCAGTGATGGCTTGATGTTGCTGAACATACGGTGCAATACTTCTGCCATTTTCAGTATAAGGGTTAATGGCGAACTGACCTGCTAAAATCTTCTCTGCTGCCTTCTTGTACAGATGGGCATTGTAGTCCAGTAGGAGCTGGAATTCCTCATCTGTCAGCTGATTAGCCTTGTTTTTGTTATAAAATTCGCCCAAATGACTGCTTTCTTTTTCTAAAAAGAGGCCTTGGTATTTCATTGACTTGCTGGCTTCTACTACTGCACCCGCCAGACTTTTAACGGCCATCAAAGATTGGACAGGCTCAGCCATTTCCAAGTACATGGCACCGAAAAAGTTCTGCTCCCCCTCTCTTTTTAGGGCAGCTAGATAGGTAGGCAACTGGGAATTGAGTCCATTGAAGAAATGAGGAAACTGGAACTGAGTCAGACTAGACTTGTAGTCTACTACTCCTATCGCTCCATCAGCTTTCAATCGGTCAATGCGGTCAACCTTGCCTCGCACAAAGACACTGCGACCATCGTCCAATTGAATAAAGGCCTGCTCTTTCCCACCGAAGTTCGCCTCTTCTTTAATTGTTTCTATGGCTGGATTGTGGCGGAGAATGTGGCCAGTCGTCCGTGCAACATCAAGCAGAACTTCCTTGGTAAACTGGGCTTCCAAACTTTCTTGATATATAGCTTCAAACTCTCGTTCTTGACTGGTTTCTTGGATAGCCTGTTCCAAACGTTGGTCAAAGGAATCTTCGTCAGGCAACTGTAAGGCACGTTCAAAAATGCGGTGCAAGAAATTCCCGTGACTACGGGCATCAGGACGTAGGCGTAATTCCTCCTGCAAGCCTAACACGTAGCGGAGGAAATAACTGTATTGGTTTCGGTAAAACTCCGTCAAACCAGACGTAGACAGGTAAAATTCCTTGTCAGCTGGATAGAGAGCCTGTAAGGTATCCTTGGTCAACTGCTGACTGCTTGGACTGGTTGGGAGGGCTGGATTTTCCAGACCTTGCTGGTCTAGTTTTTTACCCATGACACGTGCCAGAACCTTAATAAATGTCAAATCTTGCTCAGTATCACTCATCTCGCCCTGCTGGTGATAGGCAACCAGGCTAGACAAAAGACTGTGATAGGACCCCATATCCCCCTTAGATAGCCCTTTGTGATTCATCCTCCTCTCTCTCCGACTAAATCCAAAATGGAGCAGCTCTTGAAGATAGGCAGATTCCTTGCTTTCACTTTCATTAAAGAGGCTTGGAGCCGATAAGACCAACTGCTTACTAGCAGAATTGACCAAGGAAAGCATAGTGTAGCGATTTTTCTTGAGGTTTTCACTACTGGCAATCAGTAATTGCGCTCCTTCCTCTGTCGCTTGGTTTAAGTTTTGTCTTTCTTCATCAGTCAAAAGACTGGTGTTTTGCGCAATTTTTGGTAAATGATCCTGAGTTAGACCAATAGCGTAGACAAAGTCAGCTGTCAGAGGAGCAATCAAATCGTAGCTCTGCACCAGAACGGTGTCTACTGTTGCTGGAATGGTGCGATATTGAGATAGGCTCATTCCAGAATGGAGCAAGGCTAGGAAGTCCTCTAGACTAACCTGTGAACCAGCAAAAACGGTCGCAAATTGTTCTAAAACATGACAGAATGCCTTCCAAACTTCGGCTTGCCTTTCCTGTTCCAGAGCTTCCATAGTGGCTGTCAAATCTTGTAACTGCTTGGTCACCGCTCCTTCTTTTAGAAAGACATTCCACTTTTGCAAGAGATTTTCAGCCTTTTGTTTTCGACTGGCAAAGAGAGTTTCAAGAGGTGCTACAATCCGCAAACGAAGAGCATTTAAACGCTCTAAATCAAATTTCCCATGGTGGGATTTGGTAAAGGTTTGCTGAAAAGCTGGCAAGCCATTGATACCAAGATAGCGGATATATTGCTCAAAAGCATCAATATCAGCTTGACTAAGGTCGGTATACAAACCTGTTCTAAGAAGGTTTATCAAATCCTCCTGACGGAAACGATAGCGTTTCAAAGCTAAAATAGACTCGACAAATTGTGTCAAGGGATGATGAGCCATGGATTCGCTTCTACCAAGATAGAAAGGAATCTGGTACTGGTCAAAAATCGTTTTTAGAGATAATTGATAAGAAGCTACATCCCCCAAGAGAATACGAAAATGCTTGTAGCTCAGGTCTGAGTTCTCATGCAATTTCTGACGAATGCTGCGGGCTACTAACTCCAACTCTTCTTTTTGCGTCAAGCAAGACCAGATTTGTAAGTTTTCACGGTCCTTATCATCTACATCCAATGTGAGTTCTGAAAAGTCATAAGAAGACTCCAGCAAACGAGAGGCCTTGTCAAAACTATCCATCTTCTCATGAGTTTGAGAATAATCCTGGGCAGGTGTTTGGTATTTAGAGGCTAGATGATGGAGAAACTCCACACTGGCTTGATAAAGATTGCCTTCAGCGAATGGACTGATATAGGCTTTCTTACTAGCATAAGCCCCAATGACAACCTCAACACCCTTGCCATGAAGTAGGTCCACAATCCGCTCTTCCTCAGCAGAAAAACGAGTAAATCCATCAATAACTAAGGCGATTTGAGTAAAATCACTACTTACCTTGTCATTCTCAATAGCCTCAATCAAGTGGGACAACTGACTTCCCTGAGCCAACTGACCTTGATTGAGGTAAGCCGTTACCTTCTCAAAAATCAAGACTAAATCGGCCCTCTTGTCCTCATCCGTCAAACTTTTCAAGTCCAAAAAGCTCATTTGAGCAGTCGTCATCTCATGATAAAGTTCAATCAGCTGCTGGATAAATTGAGGGTCTTGTTTAATAGCTCCATAAACTCGTAACCCTTTAGGATCAAGTTCAGCAAGACATTTATAAAATGCCATTCCAAGACCGATGTCATCTAGACTCGTCTTAGCTGGCAAATCATTTAAAACCAAGTAACGAGCCATTTGAGCAAAGCGCGTGACGGTAATCGCAAAAGAAGCCTGCTGGGACAAGCATTCCAGCACGGCACGTTCCTTCTCAAAAGAAAGAGAGTTGGGAGCAATGTAGAAGACACGCTTGCCAGCAGCAACAAGCTCTTCTGCCTCTATGGTCAAGATTTCTGTCAAAGAAGTCCGAATATCAGTATAAAGTAATTTCATCTCAGCCTCGTTTGCTTTATCAAAGTTTCTTACTCTATTATAGCAAAGTTCGCTTCACAGTCCAAATCCAAAATTCTAGTTGACAATCATTTAACTAGCAAATCAATCATACTTCATCATCCACTTTCATATGTTGAAAAATAAGGAGGAAAAAGTCTTTGGAAACTTCAAAATGTCCATAACGAAGTCGAGAAGTATAGTCTCTCCATTCAGGATGTTGTCTGGCTATTTCTATGGAACAATCTTGGACTGGTAGATAATACTCGACATTTCGTCTAAAGGGAAAGAATCCTTCAAATTGCTCTACTTGATAGGCTTTGTCATCTATAATTTTACCTACGGCCACAAAAGCCTGTAACTTATCTTGACCATTCATATCGTATTTTGGACTATAGTATAAAAGATAGTCACCTTTTTTCATACGATTTAAGGGGCCGCCCTTTCCATGACAGACCTGACAAAAATTTCCCTCAACTCCTCTTAAAACATGGTTCTTTGAAACAACTCCGACCCAATATCTAGGCATTTTTATCCTCCAACTCTACTAACATGCGATTAAAACATTCTCTATCGTTAGATAGTTTTTCAAAAAATTCTTCATCAACGCCTTCTACTAAGGGTAAAGCTTGATTGACCTTCTCCGCGCCAGACTTCGTCACTGAGACCAGTTTTGCCCGACTATCCTTTGGATGTTGATCACGTCTAATGTAGTCCTTCTTCTCCAGTAGTCTAACAATCTGGGAAACCGTCATGACATCCATTCCGGTGAACCGAGCGATATCAACTTGCGTTACATATTCCTCTCTATTAGACAAAAACAAGAGCGAGGTTAAAACGATAAATTGAGGCAAAGTGAGACCAACTGATTTCAAGACTCTTTTTAAGTTGCTTTCCCACTTGTTGTAGACTTTGATGAACAGAAGACCTGTAGACTCTGTTTCATCATTTTTGTACATTGAATTAAATTGATACTTTGTCATTATTTTTCCTTAAATATTAAGTATACATATTATATAAGAATTTACTTTGTTTTTCAAGAAAAGGAAAGTCAAATGTTACAATTCTGTCAGACATTTTATAGTCTATATGCTATAATAAAAGCAAAACACCTAGAAAAGGAAGTCTTATGATTAAACTACTAGCCTTGGATATGGACGGAACCCTCCTTAATGAAGCCAAGGAAATCCCTCAAGCCCACATTACTGCCATTCACCAAGCCATTAAAAAAGGTGTCAAACTGGTTCTCTGTACAGGTCGCCCGCTTTTCGGTGTTCTCCCCTACTATAAACAACTAGGACTTGACCTCCAGAATGAGTATGTCATTGTCAATAATGGTTGCTCAACCCACCAGACCAGTGACTGGAGTCTAGTTGACTGGCAAGAACTCAGTCCAGCTGACATTGAATACCTTTATGACCTAGCTGAAAAAAGCGACGTCCAGCTAACTCTTTTTGATGAAGAACATTATTTTGTCCTCGGTGGTAAACCTAATCAAATCGTTCAAAATGATGCCAAACTTGTTTTTTCAGACCTAACTGAAATTTCCCTTGAGGAAGCGACTAGTGGCAAGTACCGTATGTTCCAAGGGATGTTTTTGGGGACAGAGAGCCAAACAGACGATTTTGAGAAGCGTTTTGCTGGAGAACTCTGTCAACGATTCAGTGGAGTTCGTTCACAGCCTGTCATTTATGAAGCTATGCCACTTGGTACGACAAAGGCTACTGCTCTTTCTCGACTAGCTGAGATTTTGAAGATTGATTCCTCAGAGATTATGGCCATGGGCGATGCCAATAACGATATCGAAATGCTCCAGTTTGCAGGGCTTGGTGTTGCAATGGGAAATGCCAGCGATTATGTCAAATCCCTAGCTGATGCTGTTACAGCAAGAAACGAAGAAGACGGCGTTGCGCGTGCCATTGAGAAATATATTTTATAATTAAGAAGCCCAGTTCATATCAACTGGGTTTTGATATTTAAGAATTCCTAAAACTTTAGAAACTCTTTAGAAATCCTTGAGCTTTCTTTGATTTCTATGCTTTATACTAAAATTAACAAAATAAATCAAAAGGAGAGAATCATGAAAACAGTACTCGACATTCATGGATTGTCCAAAAACTTTGACAAACAAGCTATTCTTCAGGATCTTCATTTAACGATAAGAGAGGGAGATATTTATGGACTTATTGGGAAGAATGGAGCTGGGAAGACTACCTTGATAAAAATTATTACGCAACTGCTGTTTGCGGATAAAGGGACTGTTTCCCTCTTCTCTAGCCAAACGGAAAATGAGTGGACCAAAGCTCTATCTCGAGTAGGTTCAGTGATTGAATCACCTGCAGCTCATAATCACTTAACAGCCTATCAAAATCTGAAATATTACTGTATGATTCGTCATATTCCAAATGCGGATCAAGTCATTCGAGAAACGCTGGACTATGTAGGTTTGTCAGATACAGGTAAGAAAGTCTTTCGTGATTTCTCGCTAGGAATGAAACAAAGACTTGGTATTGCCATTGCCCTCCTATCCAAACCAGACTTCCTGATCCTAGATGAACCTATCAACGGTCTCGACCCAATCGGTATCAAAGAATTTCGTCTAATGATTCAACGGCTCAATCAAGAGAAAGGGATCACTATTCTCATCTCTAGCCATATCTTGTCAGAACTCTATCTCCTAGCTAATCGTTTTGGTATTTTAGATCAAGGAAAGATTATCCGTGAAATCAGCAAAGCTGAATTTGAAACACTAAGTGAGGATTATATTGTTCTTAAGACATCTGATAAAGAGAAAGCTTGTCAAGTATTGAAAGAACAAATCCAGCTCCAGTTCAAGGTTGTTAATCCAGAAAATGAAATCCATATCTTTGGTCAGGAACAAGATGTCAAACAGATTCTCAAAGAATTAACCTTGGCAGATGTTGCCATTGACGAGATTTATTATGCCCGTCAAAACCTAGAAGAATACTTCACTCAATTGGTCGAATAGGAGGACAATCATGATACATACCATTCAAGCAGACTTTTACCGTCTTTTCCGTTCCAAAGGTTTTTGGATCACAGAATTCATTCTCTTTGCTCTCATGCTAATGGGTGCAAGTATAGGAGCTACGGGTCATCTGATGGCAATCCAGGCAGAAGAATCAGAAATTCCAACCCAAGGTTGGAATGGTGTACAAGCCCTAATCAACGCATCTAGTCAAGGCTCAAACCTCGTTTTTCTCTGCATCATCCTAGCCTGCCTCGTTCTTGGAGTTGATTTAATCGGTAAACTCTATAAAAATAATTTAACAGTGGGTGTCTCTCGTACCGAGTTTTTCCTTGCCAAAGCCTTTGTATTGACTTGTATTGCACTTTTGCAAGTCATCATCTGTCTTGTGATTGCCTTTATTCCAGCAACTATCTTAAATGGATTTGGAACGATGCCTGATGGCTTTATTGGAAATCTACTGATAACCATTTTCCTTCAATTATTTTGCCTCCTTGCTTGGCTTTCCATTGTTTCCTTTATTCTCTATGTGAGTCATTCTTATCTTGCAGTATTTATTGGTTATTTTGTCAGCTCTATCTTACTTTCTATGCCAATGCTCATTTTTCCAAATATCAAAATTTTGCCATATTTGTCCTTACAATTTACCTATGCTATGACTGCTAATAGTGAATCCATTTTCTATACACTTATAGTTACCTTAGCTGTTATTGTAATCTTTAATCTAAGTGGACTGGCAGTTTTCAAAAAGAAAAGTCTATAAAAAATGACCTCCTCTAGCCTACAGAGGAGGTTTCTTCTGTTAAAAATAAATAAAGACCGAAAACCATTCACCATCAGTGGCTAGCTTCATCTCTGCACCGAGAAGATGGCATAATTCCTCAGTAATATAAAGGCCTAAACCAGAGGATTCTTCAGTATCAGATAGATTTTCAGAATAAAAACGGTTGCTGAGATTTTCTATTCTTTTGATGGGCTGTTTGACAAGGTTTGCAATCTCTAAGACAAGCTGTTCCTTTTCCTTTCTCAAAGATAGACGCGCTTCTTCCTTGCCATGCTTGAGGACATTTCCAAGCAGATTTTGTAAAATTCGATCCAGCAAGTCTTCATCAGTCCTCATTTTTAAACCATCTTCAACCTTAAAATCAAGCGTGATATTTGCCGCCTGAAAAACATCATAGTAAGCAAGAGTCTTCTTGGTGATAAAAGCTGAAAGGTCCACTTCTTCCAGTTTCGGTTTGACAGCTCCTTCCATCAAACGACGGTATTCTAGGAGAGCCTCCAAACGTTTTGAAACTAAATCAAGATGCTGGGCTACTTTTTGTAAGGTTTCTCCTTTGTTTTCAGGAGACTTTATCAATTGTTGGGTGTAACCTGAAGCGATAGTCAAAGGCGTTCGAATATCATGGGCGATATTGCTGATGGCCATATCCAGAGTCTGCTTTTCCCTTTTCATAACCAACCGAGACTGTTCTACTTCCTGAAATAGATTCTCAATCTGCTGGTAGAGATGTAAAAAATGTTTGGAAAAAATGCTGATTCCGACTCTTTTCATACTACCCGTGAGAATCTTGTCTTCAATCTGTTGACTCAAGTTTTTAAGTGCTAGATGGTAGCGAATCAATGCAATCGATAAAATAATTAAGAGTACCAGTAGGATAAAGATTATCATGTAGGTCATTGCTTGTCTCCTTTTAATCTTACCCCAACTCCCCAGATGGTTTCAATATATTCTTGATTTGGGTCAAGCTGGTTTAATTTTTTACGAAGATTACTCAAATGCGTATTGAGGGTATTATCTCCAGGTAGGTAGCTATCCTCCCAGACCAATTCATAAAGTTCTTCCTTGGTAAAAATTTTCTTAGGGTGTTTAAGGAGAGTTTGGAGAATCAAGCATTCTTTCTTGGCAAGGCGAATCGTTTCCTGACTATTTTTGATTTCAAAACTTTCTGCATCAAACTGGATATTTTTCAAGTTTTGTGGCAAATTTTCAGTTTTTCCTATTTCCATAGGCTGTTTTTCTGCACTTTGGCGTAATTGAACAGTAACTCTGGCAAAGACTTCGTCCAAATCAAAAGGTTTGACTATGTAATCATTGGCACCGTCTAAGAGGTATTGACTGATTAACTTCTTATCGCTCAAAGCCGTTAGCATAATGACTGGAGTTTGACTTTGTTCCCTGATGGCTTTTAAAACCTGATCCCCATTTTTCCCAGGAAGCATGATATCGAGCAAAACGAGGTCAATCCCACCTTGGTCAAAACGCATGATTCCTTCTGTACCGGAAAAGGCTTGAATCACCTCATGCTCCTCAGTAAGAAGTGTTCGTAAAATCTCTTGAATGTCACTATTGTCTTCAATAACCAATATCCTAGCCATAAATACCAACCTTTCTGCAACTATTATAGCATGTTTTATTGATAAAGCTTAAACAGAAAAGCTCCTCGCATCAAAGCTCGAGAAAGCCTTAGAGGGTTAAAATATAAAATTCACTTGCTAGATGACCTAGCATCCCTATAATTGCTAGTGAAAACGAGTCTAGCAGAATGAATCTCTCATTTCTCCCCTACTAGTCCGTAATGCGTTGATACATTTCGGGTCTTCTATCTCGAAACAAGCCCCAGTTTAGGCGTTCGCTTGCTCCCTTATCTAGGTCATAAGTTGCTAACAGAACAGCTTCAGCTTGTCTTTCAGCTTGCTCTAGAATAGCTCCTGTTTCATCCGTCATAAAGGATGAACCGTAGAAGTCAAGACTGGAACTTTGTCCGCCATTTTCCTCACTTGGAGTGACCTCCTCCAAACCATAACGATTTGCTGCGATGACTGGAACAATATTTGCTGCTGCGTGTCCTTGCATGGTACGTTGCCAATGACCACAACTATCTGTATCCAAGATAGGTTCCGAACCGATGGCTGTAGGATAAAAGAGCAATTCAGCACCATTCAATGCAAGACAACGGGCTGTTTCAGGGAACCATTGATCCCAACAGATACCGATACCAATCTTAGCATAGCGAGTATCCCATACCTTGAAACCTGTGTTACCGGGCGTGAAATAAAACTTTTCTTGATAATAATGATCATCTGGTATGTGGGTTTTCCGATAAACGCCCAGCACTTCCCCATCTGCATCAATAACGGCAATAGAGTTATACAAGACATTGCCATCTTTTTCATAGAAACTAATCGGTAGAACAACCTGTAGTTCTTTAGCTAGAACTTTAAAATGCTGAATAGCTGTATTGTCTGTCACCGACTGGGCATGCTGGTAGTAGTCATACTGACGTTCCTGACAGAAATAGGGACGTTCAAACAACTCTGGTAAGAGAATGATTTGTGCGCCTTGTTCTGCAGCCTGACGTACTAAACGCTCCGCTGTTTGAATATTTGTTGCCACATCCTTAGCGCATTGCACTTGAATCGCTGCAACTCTTACATTTCTCATCTTTTTCTCCTATTCTGGGATTTGTTGGGTGATACAGTGGATATTACCACCACCTAAAAGGATATCTCTGGCTGCTATTCCGACAATTTTACGGTCTGGGAAACACTTACTGAGGATATCTAAGGCCACTTGGTCATTGACATCTTGAAACTGGGGAACAAGGACAGCCTTGTTAGCGATATAAAAGTTTACGTAGGAAGCTGCTAGTCGTTCACCTGCGTATCGCTCTTCTTCTCCTTCTTCATAGATGTAGCCTGGCAAATCCTCTTTGGTTACAACTTGATGAATAGCTGGAATTGGAAGTTTATGAATGGTGAAGTGACGACCTTTTGCATCTGTTTCCTTTTCTAAAAGCGCTAAATCAGCTGCTGACATGGCATATTGAGGATCGCTTTTGTCGTCTGTCCAAGCCAAAACAAGCTCAGCAGGACCAACAAAGGCAGCAACATTGTCAACGTGTTCATTGGTTTCATCCTGATAAATACCATAAGGAAGCCAAATAACTTTTTCAGCTCCAAGGCTGTCTAATAAGGTGTTTTCGATTTCCTCTTTACTGAGATGAGGATTGCGACCAGGACTAAGCAAGCAACTTTCAGTCACGAGAATGGTTCCTTGACCATCGCTATGAATGGCTCCGCCTTCAAGGACGAAAGGCTTAGCATCATAAACAGGCATTTCCAAGGCATTAGCAAAACGACTGGCTACTTGGTCATCATCTTCATAATCTTGATAAAGACCATCTACAGCTCCACCCCAAGCATTGAAAGACCAATCCACGGCTAATTTCTGGCCTTCATCATTGACAAGAATAGTCGGACCTGTATCACGCGCCCAGGCATCATTTGTGGGAATGTCTAAATAAACAACGCTATCTCCAAGGTAGTCTTGGGCTTCAGATAGATAATCCTGCTCCACCAAAAGATAGACTCTTTCTCCCTCTGCTATGGTTTTTATAATCTGAGTAAATGATTTTTTTGCAGCTTTACCTTGAAAAGGCCATGATCCTGGTCTTGTAGGCCAGATCATCAAGGTTCCGTGATGGGGTTCGTACTCTGCTGGCATACGATAGCCTAATTTTTTTGGACTGTCCATCATGATAATCTCCCTTTAAAATCTTGATAGCCAAAGGCTTTGACTAAGCTACAGTCACCCTGATCGTCCATAAGATAGAGACTTGGCAATCCAATACCATTAAAGGTATTATTTTTGACAAAGGAATAAATAGCCATATCTTCAAAATAAAGTCTGTCTCCGATTTGGACTGGATTTTCAAAGCTATAATCACCAATCACATCGCCCGTCAGACAAGTATTGGAAGAAAGTCTATAGGTATGGGCTTTTTCCTGTGCCTCAAAGCCATTTCTCAAAGGTGGACGATAGGGCATCTCAAGTACGTCAGGCATATGGCAGGTCGCGGAGGCGTCTAAAATCAAGATTTCCATACCGTTTTCTACAATATCTAATACCTCAGTTGCTAGATAACCCGCATTGAGTGCAATGGCTTCACCCGGCTCGATATAGACTTCAAGATTGTAAGTTTCTCGGATACGCTTGATTTCTGAAATCAGCAAATCCACATCGTAACCTTCTCTTGTGATGTGGTGTCCACCCCCCATATTGAGCCATTTGACCTCATGTAAGTACGAACCAAATTGCGCTTCTACTGCTTTCAAAGTTGTCTGTAAATCATCTGCTCCCTGCTCGCAAAGGGTGTGAAAATGAAGGCCGTCAACCAATTCCAGCAAATCACTAGGAATCTTGTCTAGAGTAACTCCGAAACGGGATCCATGGGCGCAAGGATCATAGAGAGCGTGATCTCCTTGAGTTGAACACTGAGGGTTAAGTCGCAAACCAACACTGATACCAGCATCTCGACAACGAGGCCCATGTTTACGCAATTGTCTCTCTGAGTTAAAGACGATATGGTCCGTTATCTCCAGCAATTCCTCCAAATCCGCATCCTTGAAAGCTGGCGCAAAAACATGGACTTCGCCAGGAAATTCTTCCCTTGCCAATTTGGCTTCATAAAGTCCACTAGCTGTCGTACCTGATAGATACTGGCTAATCAAGGGATAGGTTTTGTAGAGTGAATAAGCCTTCTGGGCAAGCAAAACCTTGCAACCAGTTTCTTCTTGAACATATTGTAGGATGCGGCAGTTGGCTTCTAACTTTGCCAAGTCAATGACGTAAGCTGGTGTTGGTACGTTTTCTAAGTTCATCAGTCCACCATTTGTGGATTTTCAACCACAACCCAAGGCAAACCGTACTCATTCAAAGCTTCCATGAATGGATCTGGATCTAACTCCTCAAGGTTATACACTCCAGCTTGTTTCCAAGTACCGTTCATAACCAATTTTGTCCCAATCATGGCTGGAACGCCTGTCGTGTAAGAAATGGCTTGTGAACCAACTTCTGCGTAACATTCTTGATGGTCGCAAACATTGTAGATGTAGATGGTCTTCTCAACGCCATCTTTGACACCTGTAAAGATACAACCGATATTGGTTTTACCAACAGTACGTGGACCAAGGCTGTCTGGATCTGGAAGCAAAGCTTTCAAAAATTGGATTGGTACAATTTCTTGGCCGTTAAAGTTAATAGTATCCGTACGAAGGAGTCCGACATTTTCCAAGCATTTCATGTGCGTTAGATAAGATTGACCAAAAGTCATAAAGAAACGAATGCGTTTGACACCTGGAATGTTCTTGGCCAATGATTCAATTTCTTCATGGTGAAGGAGATACATATCTTTTTGTCCAACTTGAGGGAAATCGTACTCACGCTTGATAGACATGGCTTCAACCTCAACCCATTTCCCATCTTCCCAGTAAGAACCTGGCGCAGAAACCTCGCGGAGATTGATTTCTGGGTTGAAGTTTGTCGCAAATGGATAACCGTGGTCACCACCATTACAGTCTAAAATGTCGATATAGTGGATTTCATCAAAATAGTGTTTGAGGGCATAGGCTGAAAAAACACTAGTCACACCTGGGTCAAATCCAGAGCCAAGGAGAGCAGTCAAGCCAGCTTCTTTGAATTTCTCCTGATAAGCCCATTGCCATGAGTAGTCAAAGTAAGCAGTAAAACCAAGTTCCTTACAACGTTTCTCATAGATGGCACGCCACTCAGGGTCTTCTGTGTCTTCTGCTTCGTAGTTGGCTGTATCGATATAGTGAACACCTGTCGCCAAACAAGCGTCCATAATGGTTAAATCTTGATATGGTAAAGCTACGTTCAAAACAGCTTCTGGCTTATAGCTTTCAATCAGGGCAATGACTTCTTCTACCTTGTCAGCATCAAGTGCGGCTGTTTCAATCTTTGTACTTGTTTTACCTTCTAGCTTCTCTTTCAAGTCATCACATTTTGACTTGGTACGGCTAGCAATCATAATCTCTGTAAAGGTTTCGCTATCTTGACAAATCTTTGAAATAGCAACTTGGGCAACGCCCCCACATCCAATAACTAGTAAACGACTCATTTTTTTCCTTCCTCTTCTTCTAAAATGTCCTCAACATACTTGGGCAACATAAAGGCCCCTACGTGTAAGTTTGCAGTGTAGTATTCTGTGAAAAGCTGGCGTTTTTTCCAGCCTTCCTTATCAAAATCCTTGACAGGGTGGTATTTTTTCGATGCAAATCCAAACAACCAATAACCAGCAGGGCTAGTTGGGATATGGGCCTGATAGACCCGACTGATTGGAAAGGCTTGATTGACCTTGCGATGCATGCTTCGGCAAGCCGACTCATCCTCATCAAAGAAGGGACTCCCATGCTGGTAAATCATGATGCCGTCTTTTTTAAGAGCACGATAACTGTTACCGTAAAATTCCTTGGTAAAGAGCCCTTCCGTATGTCCAAATGGATCTGTCGCATCGTTGATGATAATATCGTAGTCATCTTCACAGTTTCGCAAAAAGCGTAGCCCATTTTGGTAGTAAATGGTAACACGAGGATCATCTAGACCTGCAGCAAAGTCTGGGAAATACTCACGACAGACCTCGACCAACATCTCATCCGGTTCCACAATATCGATTTGTTCCAGTTCAGGATAGAGGGTTAATACTTGAGCAACACCTCCGTCACCACCCCCAATAACCAAGACTTTCTTGGGATTTGGGTGGACAGCCATGGGAACATGAACTGTCATTTCATTGTAGACAAAGTCATCCGCATCTGAAAACAAGACATGCCCATTTAAAATCAGTATTTTCCCAAAAGCTGGTGTATCCAAGACTTCGATATCCTGCCATTCACTTTTTCCAGCGTAGAGTTGCTTGGCTGTTCTCAGGGACAATTTCACATCTGGAGTATGAACTTCAGAAAACCATAAATCCATCTAGTTCTCCTTTCTCTTAATGACGTTGATGTGATTGACCTCGGGATCTTCCGTCCCTTGGAGGGAGCAACCACGTTCCTTGGCAAATTGGATATAGTCGACAATTTCTCGTGTAATGCGTTCTCCAGGAGCCAAGATAGGAATTCCTGGAGGATAGCACATGACAAATTCCCCACAGACTTGTCCAACAGACTCATCCAAGGTTAAACTTTTTCTTTCTGAATAGAAGGCTTCCTGAGGAGACAGGACTAGCTCAGGCTGGATATATTCTCCAGCTATCAAGTCCTTCCCATCTCGTGAGTATAGTCTCTTGATATCAGCCAGAGCACCGACCAAGCGCTCGATGTCTTGGATACGGTCACCAATCGAAATATAGGCCAAGATATTGCCAATATCACCAAACTCAATCTGAATGTCGTATTCGTCTCGTAGGAGGTCATAAACCTCGATACCTGTTAAGCCAATACCCTGAGTGTAAACTGACAACTTGGTTACATCAAAATCACAAACGGAAACACTATCTATTAACTCTTTTGAGTAGGCATAGTAGCCACCGATAGCATTGATTTCACGGCGAGCATACTCAGACAGTTCAATGACCTTTTCAAACGACTCTTTACCACGAAGGGCCAAGTTGCGACGCGAAATATCTAAACTAGCCATCAACAAATAAGAGGCGGAGGTTGACTGGGTAAGATTGATGATCTGACGAACGTACTCAGGATTCATCTGCTCCCCGATTAAAAGAAGCGAGCTTTGTGTCAAACTCCCACCAGACTTATGCATAGAAACTGCTGCCATATCAGCACCTGCATCCATAGCAGAAATTGGAAGTTTATCAGTAAAATGTAAGTGCGCTCCGTGGGCTTCATCTACTAAAACCATCATGCCCGCTTCATGAGCCATTTCTGTCAACCCCTTTAGGTCTGAACAGATTCCGTAGTAAGTAGGATTGTTAATCAAAATGGCCTTGGCATCTGGATGGTCCTTTATGGCTTGGGCTACTCGGTGGTTTTCAAGACCTAAAGCGATACCAATTTTAGGGTTCACACTCATCTCGATATAGATGGGGATGGCACCACATAGAACCAGCGCATTAATAGCAGATTTATGGACATTTCGTGGCAGAATAATCTTATCTCCTGCCTTGCAGGTTGACAGAATCATAGTCTGCACCGATGAAGTTGTTCCCCCAATCATGAGAAAGGCATGGGCTGCTCCAAAAGCATCAGCTGCCAGCTCTTCTGCATCCCGAATGATCGAAATGGGGTGACCAAGATTATCCAAGGGTTTCATCGAATTAACATCAATGCCTACACATTTTTCTCCCAACAGTTCGACAAGTTCTGGATTTCCCCGTCCACGCTTGTGACCTGGAACATCAAAGGGAACAATCCTTTTCTTGCGTAACTTTACCAAGGCCTCATAAATTGGGGCTTGGTTTTGATCTAACTCTTTCAAGACATACTCCTTTCCATATTTTTAGGACCTTATGAAAACTAAGGAACTAAAGGTTGACTCATGAAAAAAGAGCAGGTTTTCACCTGCTCTGCAATCTTCTGACGCGTTTATTTTGGTTTCTGTTGAGTATGTCTGTTCCCGATGTTTCCTAACTCTCTAGTAGCAAATATTACGTACTTTATTGATCGTTTCACAAGATGACGTGTGCTTTCACCACACTAAAAATTTATGAATTAGGACAAGTGTCCTAACATCAACTTATAAAAGTAGGCTTTTAACCCTATCAATAATGTGGTTTTTCAACCACGCTTCGGCATTCAACCCTGCCTGTCCGTAGGCATTTTTTACTCGGGTTTATATTTGCTAGAAAACATCATCTCATTTTCTAAGCTCCATTACTATATCATGTTTTTAAAAACTTGTAAAGCGTTTTACGAAAAAAATATAAAAAAGTTCGCAAAATATTTGGATTTTATTTGATTTAATACTACTTATTCTCTTGTAAACGATTATAAAGTGAACAAAATGTTTATCCTATTTAATTTAAAAATTTTTATGCTATTCTATACTCTTTACCTTCGGTGTTTGATCTATTAGAGAAGATGTCGACATTTTATATCATTAAAATCGTGCAACTTTTTTCAGATACTTTTAAAAGATTGATTTCCTTATATTTTTCCTTTATACTGGATAAAAAGGAGAATAATATGTCAGAAACAAATCACGAAATTGATTCAAACTTTGCAGGTCGTTTAAATATCCTACGTGCGGGTGTTCTTGGTGCTAATGATGGAATTATTTCCATTGCTGGTGTGGTTATCGGGGTTGCTAGTGCTACGAGCAATATCTGGATTATCTTTTTATCAGGATTTGCAGCTATCTTAGCTGGTGCCTTTTCAATGGCTGGTGGAGAATATGTATCCGTTTCAACTCAAAAAGATACCGAGGAAGCAGCCGTTGCGCGTGAGCAACTCTTGCTAGACCAAGATATGGAACTAGCCAAAAAATCCCTCTATGCTGCCTATATCCAAAATGGAGAATGTGAAACCTCTGCCCAGCTCTTGACCAACAAGGCCTTTCTTAAAAATCCACTCAAGGCTTTGGTAGAGGAAAAATATGGGATAGAGTATGAAGATTTTACCAATCCTTGGCACGCTGCCATTTCTAGTTTTGTTGCCTTTTTCCTTGGAAGTTTGCCTCCAATGCTGTCAGTGACCATTTTCCCAAGTGAATACCGCATCCCTGCTACTGTCCTTATCGTCGGTGTGGCCCTTCTTCTCACTGGTTACACTAGTGCCAGACTTGGAAAAGCCCCAACCAAAACAGCTATGATTCGGAACCTTGCTATTGGTCTCTTAACTATGGGAGTTACCTTCTTACTTGGGCAACTTTTCAGCATTTAGAATACAAGAAATACCTCGATTTTGAAGTCGAGGTATCTTTTTTTACATTTGCACAATCTTGCGATAACTTCTTGAAGTAATCATGAAAATCAGCACATAGGCGATGAGGAAGATAGCGCAGATAGACAAGGTCACAATCAACATCATATTCGTATCTATTACACCAATCACTTTTAAAATCAGACTAAGCATATGGTAGGCAAAGGCTAGATGTATGAAGGCAAAAAGCAAAGGAAGGAAGAAAACAGTTAAAACCTGTTTGTTAATGGTTTGCTTGATTTGCTTTTGATCTAAACCGACTTTCTGCAAGATAATAAAGCGTTCACGGTCTTCGTAGCCTTCAGAAATTTGTTTGTAGTAGATGACCAGAACGGTTCCGACCATAAAGATAATGGATAGGAAAATACCGATAAAGAAGACACCACCAAAGAGGGCACTCATTTGAGCACTAGCATCTGCTAGATTGCTACCATACACATAGCTACCTTCCGTGTTTAATTGAGCATTAAACTGATTGAGGTATTTATCATATTCTTCAGCGACCTTGAGTTGTTCTTCTTCGTTGGCATTTACATTCATACCACCGTAAAGCTGATTATAGATAGCCGAATCTGGGAATTGGTCAAAAAAGGCTTGTAAATTAGGTACAACAAGGTAATTGTAATCAGCAGTCAAAATATTAAACTGATTTGGAACATGGTTTACAATGAAATCTTTAGTAAATTCTTCTTTGACAGAAAATTGATGATCATTTAGAGTTAGAGCTTTCTGTTCTTTAACTCCCTCATTCTTTGCAAAGAGTCCGACCTCATTTCCTGATAGAGACAGTTTTTGGCCAGTCATATTTTCATAATCTTTTTGGTCAAATACCATGAAAACTGTTGTGGGTTGGACACGATTTTGTCCTTTTTCAAAAAGGGTTAACTTGCTACCTTCTTGGTTTGCAACACCAAAGTAAGCGTAACGAAGAACTTCTTTCTCTTTAATCTTATAACCTTTGTCACTTGCAAACTGGCTCAAGAGTTTGTCCAAATCTTCTTTTTCAACATTTTGCCCTGAAACCCCAAAATCATGAGGATTTAGAACTTTTTTAAAGCTTTCTGAAGCATTGAAAATACTAGTCGCTGCAGACATGGTCACCAAAACCATTGTTGACAAGATAGCGATGGTTGCTAGTCCAACCGCATTTTTCTTCATACGGAAAATCAAGTTGGAAACAGATATGAGGTTATTAGGTTGGTAATAGTATTTCTTGTTTTTCTTTAAAATTTGTAGGAAGACTGTAATCCCTGCATTAAACAATAGATAAGTACCAAAGATAACCAGTAAAACAGCTAGGAAGAAAGTTGTTAGGGCTGTAAGAGGATCTTTTACAGTAAGGGCAAGATAGTAGCCAATCCCTAAACTTATGGAACCAAGAATAGTTTGGAGAGGTAGGAAACGACCTTTTTTCTCTCCGCTTGCTTTCTCACGCGAGAGCTGGAGGGCATTCATACGGGCGATTCGAAGGGCATTCAGGAACATGAGGCCTAGGAAAATCAATCCAAAGACAACAAGTACTGCAATGACAACATTCATTTGGAAGGTAGCGACCAGCTCAACCTTCAATTTCATCAGTTTGAGCAGGAAAGCGAAAATTAACTTGTCAAACAAGGCTCCAATACCGATACCCGCTCCAACAGTTAAAATTCCAAATAGCACTAACTCCTTAAAAGTCATACTGATAAGATGACGCTTCTCCAAACCCAACATGCCATAAATTCCTAGTTCCTTGGAACGGTTCTTCATAACAAAACTATTGGCATAGAGGACGATAATGGCTGACGCAAGGGTGACGACAAACATACCAAATCCAAGTGTAGCCTGAATGGTTGTTCCTCCACGGATTTCAGCAATCTTTGGATTGAAAGTTAGAGAGTAAAAGAGATAGGTGACAGTGACCGCCAAGAGAACAGCCAGCGCAAAAGGATAGTAGAGTTTGCGGTTTTTAATCAAGTTCGATACCGCTAACTTATTGGTTAATCGAAACATACTAATTCACCTCGCTTGCCATGACAGTCAAGGTATCAGAGATCTCTTGGAACATCTGACGTTCTGTCTTCTCTCCACGGTAGATTTGATTGTAAAGAATGCCGTCTTTGATAAAGAGTACACGTTTAGCTCTGCTAGCTGCTGCCGTTGAGTGGGTTACCATAAGAATGGTTTGGCCACGCTCATTGATTTCATCAAAGACATCAAGTAAGGCTGCAGATGACTTGGAATCAAGGGCTCCTGTTGGCTCATCCGCAAGGAGAATTTCAGGTTCTGTGATGATGGCGCGTGCTACTGCTACACGCTGTTTCTGACCACCAGAAATCTCGTAAGGGTACTTCTCTTGTAATTGGTTGATGCCTAGATTCTCAGCTGTCACCACCAATTTCTTCATCATCTCCGTAATAGGTCTTCTTGACAAGACAAGCGGAAGCAAGATATTGTCTTTTACAGAGAGAGTGTCTAGCAAGTTAAAGTCTTGGAAGACAAAGCCCAGCTTTTCACGACGGAAGCTAGAAGCCTGTGAATTTTTAATAGTTGCAGTGTCAGTTCCATTCAAGTAAACCTGCCCACGACTTGGTTTATCCAGCATAGCTAGAATATTGAGAAGAGTTGATTTACCAGAACCGGACTCACCCATGATAGCAACGTAGTCGCCCTTTTCTACGGTAAAGTGAATATCCTTGAGGGCCTCTACTTGGTTGCCCTGAAAACGAGTTTTATAAATTTTTTGAACGTGTTTTACATCTAAAAGTGTCATGAGAATCTCCTTTCTTAATATCCCATCAAATGAAATGTCGCTTGCATCATAGCGCATCCCAGCTGAACGCGCTCGATATCTTTGTGGCTTGGTTTTCTTGTTTTCTTCTGTAAGATTTGTTTCATGATGTTACTCCTTTGTTCTTTATGAGTCTAGTTTACATCAAAAAAAGACCGCTTGCCATAACTTAACCTTACAAAAGAGACTTTAATCTTACATTTTTGTAAGATTGGGGGGAATGTAAGCAAAATTACTTAGAAAATGATTTGATTTCCTATTTTAAAAATTGTAAAATATAAGTGTGAAAAGGCTTACTTTTGAAAGGAGGAAGCGGGAACTAACATTTGAGTAAGCTTACCTAGATAACATACCATTAAATTTAACACTTGCAAGTTGTTCAACCTATAAGGAAAGAAGGGGCACTTTAATGAAACATAAAGAACATATACTCATCGGACTTCTCTATCTCCTCTCTCCATTCATCGGTCAGCTCTTAGTTGAAAAAACATACTTTATCGGTACAGAATTTACAGCTACTGCTTATGCTATTTGCTGGCTATCAGTTGTTATCAGCATCCATCATTTTTCAAAAAATGTATTGTCTCAGCATGAAAAAACAGATTAAAAAACTGAGTTTAAATTACTGCTTTTAGTTTGTGGATGAAGCTGGCGAAATATTATTAAAAGTAAAAAAGCTTTAAATCAAGCAGTTTAGACTATTGATTTAAAGCTTTTTGCTTATTCCAAATCTTCTGTAGAACCTTACCAAAACCAGCCTTCATTATCGTCAATGGCTTGAGCTTCTTTGCGTTTACGTGGGCCTGTTCCATACATTTCTGCTTCGATTTCTTCCTTGGTAGGCATGATAGAAGCTAGGATGATATAGATAATCACGCCAAGTCCAAAGTTTGCAACTGTAAAAATGGCAAACAAGAAACGAACAAGGGTAACATCAAAGTTCCACTTGTCTGACAAACCTGCCAAAACTCCTGAAATCATGCGATTGCGTCTCATTTTATAAAATTTACTGTTCATGATATTTCCTCTTTCTGCTAGGTTAGTCATAGTATATCACGGGTAGGCTAGGCTTTCATCAGTCCTCAGGCTGATTTATCAGAAGCAATTTACCTCGACAAAGTCCACAGCGATAGCGTTGAGTATCAATCCTTCTCTTACGCTGATAACTTTGCTGGCAAGATTGGCACTGATAGACTAGGTAGGCACTTTGAGATTGTGTTTTCAAGGGTGGTACATAGCGCAGTCCATCAACTTCTTTCAACAGTTCCTTAAAATCCCTATCCTTGTGTTGATAGCCCTTCCCTTGAAAATAGAGGTGATAGTGACAGAGTTCATGGCGAACAATTTTCCTAAAAACGTCTAAACCCAGCTCCTGATAAACCTTGGGATTAAAATCCAAATGCCCATCTTTGGGGAAAAATCGCCCACCTGTCGAACGTAGACGAGAATTCCACTGAGCTTGATGGATAAAAGGTCTGCCGAAGTCTTCTAGCGAAACTTGCTTGACGTAATCAGTTAGATTCATCTGGAGCTAGGAGCGACAGATTGACTTTTTCACGTTCAGTATCAATTTTCTTGACCCAAACAGTCACCAAATCTCCGACTGACACCACTTGGCTTGGGTGTTTGATAAATTTGTGACTCATATGGGAAATATGAATCAAGCCGTCCTCGTGAATCCCGATATCAACAAAGGCACCAAAATCAACGACGTTACGCACCACACCTTCTAGTTTCTGATCAACCACTAAGTCTTTGATATCTAGGACATCTTGGCGAAGCACAGGTGCATCAAAGGAATCACGGAAATCTCGACCTGGTTTGAGAAGGTCTTCAATAATATCTTTAAGAGTTTCTGGGCCAAGGTCTAGCTCTTGTGCCATATCTTTGACTGAAAGCGACTTGAGTTTGCTTTGGGCCTCTTCGTTTAGATCTTTGATATCCAAGCGTTTGAAGAGCTCCTTAACCGCAGCATAGTTCTCTGGATGAACTCCTGTATTATCAAGGATATTGCTACTTTCAGGAATACGAAGGAAACCAGCTGCCTGTTCAAAGGCCTTGGCACCCAGACGAGGAACTTTCTTGATTTGGGCGCGTGAAGTGATTTTTCCTTCTTCCTCGCGGTATTTGACAATATTTTCAGAAATGGTTTTATTGAGTCCAGCAACGTGGGAAAGAAGAGCTGGACTGGCCGTATTGATGTTGACACCAACTTGGTTAACCACGGTATCCACTACAAAATCCAGACTTTCAGACAATTTTTTCTGGCTGACATCGTGCTGGTATTGGCCAACACCAATTGACTTAGGATCGATTTTGACCAATTCCGCAAGGGGATCTTGCAGACGACGGGCGATGGAAATGGCAGAGCGTTTTTCAACGGTCAAGTCTGGGAACTCCTGACGAGCAAGTTCACTAGCAGAATAGACAGAAGCACCACTTTCATTGACAATGACATAGCTGACCTCAGGGAAATCTTTAAGAACTTCCACCACAAAGGCTTCACTTTCACGACTGGCCGTTCCATTTCCGATAGCAATAATCTCTACACCGTATTGACCAATCAGGTCCGCCAGATCTTTCTTGGCTTCTTCGATTTGACGAGCTGATGCTGGTTTGACAGGGTAAATAACCTGAGTTATCAGCATTTTTCCTGTTGCATCTACGACAGCTAGCTTGGCACCTGTACGAAAGGCAGGGTCAAACCCAAGAACTACTCGCCCTTTCAGCGGAGCAACCAAGAGGAGATTGCGCAGATTGTCAGAAAAGAGTTGAATAGCTCCCTCTTCTGCCTTTTCAGTTAATTCTGTACGAATACGGCGCTCAATAGCAGGCAAGACTTTTTTCTTAACAGATTGCTGAACAACTTCATCAATATAAGCATTTTTCATCTTGAAACGAGTAGCAAAGAAGGCAAGAATACGGTCCGTCGCATGTTCAAAACCGACCTTCAAGATACCAAGTTTCTCCCCACGATTGAGGGCCAAAGTACGATAACCTTGCATAGTTCCAACTGTCTCAGAAAAATCATAGTAAATCTGAAAAACCTGCTTTTCATCAAGGCTTTCATCCTTAACTTGAGAAGTAAGTTTAGAGTGTCTCAACACCTCCTGATAAGTCATAGCGCGCAGTGTCACATCTTCCGATAAGGCTTCGACCAAGATATCAACTGCACCAGCCAAAGCTTCCTTCCCAGTCGCAAATCCTTCACAAACAAACTTCTCAGCCTCTTTCTCTAAGGCAGCTACATTCTGCAAAATCAGGCGAGCAAGAGGAAAGAGTCCAGCTTCACGGGCAATGGTTGCCTTGGTCCGACGCTTTTCCTTGTAAGGTAGGTAGAGTTCTTCAACGTCTGCTAATTTTTCGGCAGCTAAGATAGCTTCTTCCAATTCCTTGGTCAGCTTGCCTTGTTCTTGAATCTTAGCCAAGACAGCTTCTTTACGATCATTGAGGTTAGTCAGGCTTTTATCTAGATCAATAATAGCCTTAATCGCCACCTCATCCAGACTACCAGTCATGTCCTTTCGATAACGCGCGATAAAGGGAATAGTCGCCCCTTCAGCTGTCAAACTTAGAACGGTATCAATTTGCTTTAACGTCACTCCCAAATCCTGGGAGATTTTTTCATATTTCTTATCCATGAATCTATTATACCACAAGCTAATATTATTCAAATTATCTCTTACAATTTTAAAACATAAGTTGGGAAATAAATTTGCTCCATTTCAATATTCTATGGTGCAAATAACGTATTATTTATATAGCATTGCCGCCTTTTTTAACCAAGCCATGATATCAAAAGTATTTAATGGATCAGACATAATAGCCAGTTCTGGAAGATGTTCCTGTCCTGGAATAACGCACTGACTTTTTTAATTTTTATCGAAATAAAAAAACCGCAAGCCTGAGCCTGCGGTGGGTGTAATCTATTTTGAAATTTTAAATAGAAAAGGAGCATTTAAGCCCCTCTTTTGAAATAACGGACATTTGGCTGGTCGGTGTACCCAGCATCTCAGATACCTTTTTTCAAGGTGAGGCAGGAACCTTTCTGCCCTCAAATATCTTTCGTTAATGTTATTCTAGCACCATCTACTTTTTTTTGTCAAACTTTCTCAATCTACCAGACTTAATCAGGCTTTATCAAGCTCTATTATTCATTAGATACTCAATTTTAACTTTTCCCTTTTCCTCAAAATAATAGTATAATAGAGGTAGAATTTAGAATTGAGGTACACCTATGGCTGTAAAATTTACAAAACGAGACGACTTGGACAAGATGTTTGAAGAGTTTGCTAAACTCCCTGATTTGAAGCAAGTCACTTTCCCTGATGACAAAGAGAAAAAAGCCAAAGCAGAAAAGAAAAACTAGATGACTCCTTTCCAACAACTCCCATCTAGTGTGCTTCAGACTGGAGCCATTTTTCTCTCCATTATCATTGAAGCCCTCCCATTCGTTCTGATAGGAAGTATTGTCTCAGGGCTGATTGAGGTCTATATCACACCTGACAAGGTTTATCGCTTTCTCCCTCGAAATCGTTGGGGGAGAATCTTTTTTGGGACTTTCGTTGGGATACTTTTTCCCTCTTGTGAATGTGGAATCGTCCCCATTATCAATCGTTTTCTGGAAAAGAAAGTTCCCAGTTACACGGCCGTTCCCTTTCTTGTGACTGCACCAGTTATCAATCCCATTGTTCTTTTTGCAACCTATTCTGCCTTTGGCAATTCCTTTCACATCGCCCTGTTACGAGCTCTAGGTTCCATTGTTGTGGCTGTGATACTAGGGATTTTTCTGGGATTTTTCTGGCAAGAACCCATTCAAAAAGAAAATCGTCTGGCCTGTCATGAGCACAATTTTTCTCACTTAAACCCTGCAAAAAAAGTTTTTCAGGTCTTTGTGCAAGCCATTGATGAATTTTTTGATACGGGACGTTACTTGGTATTTGGCTGTCTCTTTGCCTCTATAATACAGGTCTACGTTCCGACACGCATTTTAACTTCTATCAGTGCGACCCCTCTTTTTGCCATCTTACTCTTGATGATTCTGGCCTTTCTTCTTTCACTCTGTAGTGAGGCGGATGCCTTTATCGGTGCGTCTCTTCTTTCTAGTTTCGGTTTGGCACCAGTTCTGGCCTTTCTTGTGATTGGCCCAATGCTGGATATTAAAAATATTCTCATGATGAAAAATTACTTGAAAGCACGATTTATCAGTCACTTCATAACGATTGTAACTCTGGTCGTTTTAGTCTATTCTCTCTTGATTGGAGTCATCCTATGATTCGATTTTTAGTTTTAGCTGGCTATTTTGAACTGACTATTTATCTCCATCTGTCGGGCAAATTAAACCAGTACATCAACATGCACTATTCCTATCTGGCCTATATTTCCATGGTGCTTTCTTTTATATTGGCTATTGTTCAATTGTATATCTGGATGAAGCAAGTCAAAACTCACAGTCATCTGAACAACCGATTGGCGAAGGTGACGAGTATTGCTCTTATGGCCATTCCAATTGTCGTCGGCTTAACTTTCCCAACTGTTAGCTTGGATTCTCAGACCGTTTCTGCTAAAGGCTATCATTTCCCTTTATCAGAAGGCACGGATCAAGCCATTCAGACAAGTGAAGGGACGACAAGCCAATATTTGAAACCAGATACCAGTTCTTATTTCTCTAAAACAGCCTATGAAAAGGAAATGCGAACGGCAGCAGATAAATACTTGTCCCAAGATAGCATTCAGATTACGAATGAAAACTATATGGAAGTCATGGAAGCCATCTACGACTATCCAGATGAGTTTGAGGGCAAGACAGTCCAGTTCACTGGCTTTGTCTATAACGACCCCAGTCATTCTAATAGCCAATTTCTGTTCCGCTTCGGCATTATTCACTGTATCGCGGATTCAGGTGTCTATGGATTACTGACCAAGGGAAATACCCGTCAATATGAAAACAACACCTGGATAACGGCCAAAGGAAAACTAATCAATCACTACCATAAAGAACTCAAACAAAATCTCCCAACCTTGGAAATTGACAGCTTTACCAAAGTCGATAAACCAGAAAATCCTTACGTGTATCGAGTGTTTTGAAAGAAAAAAACGAACAAGTTCTCTTCTGAATGACAGAAAAAGATCCTGTTCGTTTTTTGGTTAAATTTAAGTAAACTTTAATCTTATGTTGATTATAACAGATCAATCAATGATTCGGTATGAATAAGCGAGCCACTCATTAATCAGACTAGCGATTTCTTTAGGTGCTTGAGTATAAAGCTCATGGTCGAAGTTTTCCAAAAAAATAGTATCAAAACAGTCTGGCAATTCTTTTAGGGCTTCCTCTCTCCATGTAGCTTCATTAGGATAGCGAGGACTAATAAATAAGGTATCCCCCACTTCTCTCTTAAAAGCTTGTATTTTCCGCCGTAATCGAAGAATCGCTTCTATATTTTCATAATTTATAGCTAACTCATATCTATCATACTCCGCATTCCAGTGATAAGACTGTCTTACAGCTTCCTCCATATTTTCTGACCAATGCTTTGCTTCGGATTTCTCTTGAGAGATAAGAGGATTTAGGTCCGAAACGACTTGAGATTCGATATAGTTTTTAGCTTCCTCTAACTCTGTATCTAAAGGTAAAATCTTGTCTAAATCTATATAGCCACCATCCAAAAGAATCAGTTTCTTCACTTCTTCAAGTTCCGATGCAAGATAACGAACCAAATCTCCTCCAAGAGAATGGCCTATCAGACAAATAGATTCTTCCTCTTCTATCGATTTTTTAAACCATGATTTCAATTCTGTTTCATCTCGAAGATGCTTTTCATACGGATTTAGAAAACAGACCTGCAAATCAAGCTCTTGAAGAAAATCCTTGCTATGATAAACATTACTTCCCAGACCGCCAATAAAAAATATCTTCATTCTCTACTTAATACTATGCTTATTCATCTTTTGTTCAAAGATAGTCGTGATAATCTGACGCAATTCTTCACGTTCTTTTTCTGGAATTTCACCACTTGTTTGAGCTGCAGCGTAGAGTTCAGGGTGTTCAATTGAAATGCGTTTAATCGTACGTGTCGTAGCATGTTTTCTGACGAAAAATGGGATGCGCTTAATCAAGTCTTGTGGTACTAGCGCAAGAATCTTCTCAGCAGTTTCCTTGTCACTAATCTTAGATGTTGTGAGCCCCTTCTTAATCATTTCCTGTTCTTTTTCTGTAAAATCTTTTAATTCCATTCGATTAGTCCTCCTATTTTCTTTAAGTTAAATTATATACCAATCCAGATAAAACTACAAATGGACTGTTTGGAAATACGAGCAATACTGTAAAGAAGACTCTGATTTTTAATTATGAATCTTCCTCCTCAGTCACTTCCCATACTTCTGATTGATAGCCTTCTCCATCAATATCGTATCTTTGAATATAACCAATAAATGTTTCATTTTTTCGTGGTTTCTGGCTATTAACGAATAACTCATCAAAAATATAAATAAAAGATCCCCCAAAGTGAAAAATCTTATCTGATTTTTAAAGTATATCGGAAGAAACTTGGAGAAGTTATCACAAAAAAACTCCATAATATTCATATTAGTTTTCACCATTACGAATATTATAGAGTTAATAACTGATGTTGATTTTAGATATTGTTATTTTTTATAATGCCTAGTCTTCCTGCCAAAATATATACGTAATATTTTCTAAATGAACGATATACTTAAACTCTAGAAAATCTGGCTCTTCATAATAATCAATAGAATCAAAGAAAAAATAATCATACTCAATTTTTTTAGAACGTTTGTATATGTACAAGCTATGAGGATGATTTTTGTTACCCCAAAAATCTATCTCTATATGACCAATATCCTTCTCTTTATAATGTTTATCTATAAATTGATTAACAGCCTCAACATATTCCATTATTTACCTCGTAATTATTAGGAAACTTAACTTAGCATCTATACTAGCAAATGAATTAGACAACTTAATTAACTAAATTACTTTCTTTTCCAGATTCTATAGTTTCTTTTAATAATTCAAAATCAACAAACTCAGCTAATCGACAATAATCACAATCGTTTTTACCACAACTAGCAGTAAAATTAGCTATATTCATATGAGACCAGAAGTTTTGAATTTGTGATGTAACTAAGTCTAAATCCTCTTTCGTAACTTGTATAGTGTGAATTGAATAGCCACTTTCAGTACTATTGTCATCAAGAAAAATATACTGAGTTTCAATTCGTTTATCAGTCGTATCTATTTCAGAAGAATTTTCTAATAAAAGATTATAGAAGACTGCTTGACGCCAATAATCATGTCCAACTTCTAGTTCCTCAATACCTCTTTGAGCAGAACCTGTCTTATAATCTACAACTCGAATAAGATCATTATCAAATTCAAGCTTATCGATAATCCCATTGATTAAGTAATTATCTCCTAATTTAACACTAAGTTCTTTCTCTAAGGAAACATGCTCCCCTTTTAAACTATTAGGAATATAATGTTCAAAAAGATTAGTCAACAAGTTATGTCCATATTCTTTTAATTCTTCTACAGACATTGTATCAATGATTTCCTCTTGATGAGAGTACAATGAACTATCATAGAATTCAATCGCGTCCTCTAATTGTAAATCTTCTTTATAGATTTTTTCCATTGTTTCATGAATTGCAGTCCCAAATACGGGACCTGTGGGGGCATGATTGATTGTTATTTTTGTAGATTTTTCTTTTGCTCCTGCTGATAATCCAGCTGCTTGAGATAACTGTAAAACATCTTCAAAGTAGATGCTCTTTGGACAACGCAGGTAACGATTCAATTTGCTAACACTTAAACTCTTATAATTTCCCCGTGTTTGTTGATAGGTCGCAACTTCTAAGGCTTCAATATTATCAAATTTAGGTGCTGTGTTAGCTAATACTTGGAGACAGTAGTCGCATGGGTAATTATCTCTGTCCTTTTTCAATACTCCACAACCACAGTTAAAATCACCTTGTTTAATTTTCATAATAGACTCTTTAATCTGATTAAGTACTATATCAACTTCCTTTTGAGTGATTTGTATATCTTGAGTTTCAGAAAAACCATCTTCATTAATTGAATCCTCAACAAAAACATACTTAACTAGTATTTCTTTGTCAGAAATATCGATACCGGCATTTTTGAAGAGGATATAATAGAATACAGCCTGACGCCAATAATCACCACCTAGAGGGGCTTTTTCACTCGGAGCTACTAATTTCTTTTTACCATTTTCAGCATTTCCTGTTTTATAGTCAATTAGACGTACTATATTGCCTTCGGATTCAATTTTATCGATTTTTCCGTTTATCTCGATATTAGATACTTCCGATAAGTCTACGGTGGTATTTAAAATATCGCCTAATCGAACACCTTGAATAGGGATCTCAACTGCAACTACACCATCTTTGAGATATCCAGCTTTCTTGTAAAGATTTTCGATAATCTTTTTCCCTCTAGCATAATCATCTTTCTTTATTCTATCTGAAGTCAATTGATAAGATTTATCTTCAAAGATTGTCTCAAATAATTTTAAAGCTTCTTCTGGAGAAAGTACTGTTTTTGCAGTTAATTCTGAACTTTGTGAACTATCTACAGAAATATATATTTTTTCTAAGACTTCGTGAATAATGCTGCCAAATACCATAGCTTCGTTCGTCTCAGAAGGTAATTTTAATCCTTTATTGAAATAAAAACTCAAAGGACATTTAAGAAAAGCATTTAATGTACTAACGCTTAAACTCAATTCGTCAAAAATTTCGTTGATAACATTGTTAGAAAATTTCGGTATTACTACTTTATCTACAGATTGAAAATCATCAAAAGATTCTGTCACGTCTACCTCATCAATAAATTCTTCAAATTCATTAATAAAGTGGGTTTTTGTAGAATCATCAGAATAAGAGAGATGGAGTACCTTCTTTGCTCGGGTCATGGCAACATAAAACAAGCGACGGTTCTCCTCTTCTTTTAGTTGAGATTCATTTTCATCTTTTCCATTTAAACTTGGTGGATAAGCGAATCTACCTGAATTATTTTCACCTCCTGGCCAAGCTTCACTCTTTTTCTTTCCATCATTGCATTTCATTATAAACACATGATCAAACTCGAGTCCTTTGGAACCATGAGCTGTCATTAATTGAACGCAGTTACTTGGAGAACCTGAGATATTTTCAATTGGTAGACTAATTCCCATTTCTTTTAAAGCTGATAATTGATTTAAAAATCCTTTTACAGTCAATTTAGGATGGATGTGGCATTCCATCAACATTAACTTGTAAAGTTCATTTAAAACAGAAACCAAATGATATTTTTCTTTTGACTTCATAATATACTCATCGATACTTAAAGATTTTAATACATCGCTAAGGACATACATAGGCGATAGGTATTTTGATGATTTATTTACTTTTTTTCGAATGATTTCTAATTTTTGATCAATTTCTGCTATAGTGGGGATTAAAATTTTTTCATCTTTCTTTAGATTCCGTATCATTGCAATTTGTGATAATTCTACCTCAAAGAAATCAAAATATACAATTTTTCGAAGTTCTCTAACATTTCTTGATGGTTGGCAAAGATATTTTAAAATAGCTACAATTTTTTTGAAAAAAGGTTCACTAAATAAATCTTTATTTTCTTTCATTTGAACGAAAATACCATTATCACGAAGAATCTTCGCAAACTCTTCTCCGTAAGAATTTCTTCCATAAATGACTCCGATTTCATCAGGAGATACACCCGAATCAATCAACTCTTTAATCTCAGTAAGTACACCAAACATTTCAGCTTTTGCATTTGCATAGGATTTCAAGATTGGCAATTGATAGTCATAATCTTTGTTAGCTCCTGCTGCAATAAGAAGTTTCTCTTCTCTTGGATTATGACTGATTAGTTGTCTTGAAGCGTCAATGATAGCTTGGGAAGAACGGTAATTTTCATCAAGTACTATTTTCGTAGGTTTATACTTCTTATCAAAATCTCGAATATTATTCGCACTTACTCCTTGGAAACGATAAATACTTTGATCATCATCCCCTACAACAAAAATATTTGGATTATCTTTTCCTTTTACTAGTAAATCTACAAGTTTATTCTGAACAACTGAAGTATCCTGAAACTCATCAACAAATAAATATTTTATAGTATCAGATACACTTCTTTGAAAATCGTCATTTTCCTCCAACTTTTCAATTGTCCATAAAATCATATCATCAAAGTCAAAATAATTATGTTCACTAATGTCAGCGCTATACTTTTCAACAATTTCAACTCCAGCAAGTAACTTTTGCATTTTTTGTTGTTCGTTATCATAGTTCGATTTAAAATCACCTAGATTTTTTCCATTCCTGGCTTGTGAATATTTAAATTTTCCATAGAGTTCATCACCCGGTACAGATAGATCAATCATTTTAAAGTATTCATCTATCTCTTTTTCAAAATCCTCTTTGTTCAGATTTTCACGTTTCATTTTATAAAAAAGTTCTAATAGCTGGTCTTTCGCAAAATAACGTTTCCCAGAGTTTTTATAAAGAGGATTTTCTTCTGTAACATATTCATCCATGATTTCTTTAAGGATTTCATACTTGGCTGCTGTTGAGATAATTTTTGGTTGTCCCCCGAAAATTTCCGAGTTTCTTAAGATTAACTCACTACAAAAAGCATGGATTGTTGATACTCTTACCTTACGTCCTTCTTCTCCAATCAATTTTTCTAATCTATCCAACATTTCTGAAGCACCTGCCTCAGTGTATGTTAAACAGACAATTTCTTCTGGACTTGTATGATAATTTGTTAAAATATTTGCGACACGACGTGACAGAATTTGAGTTTTACCTGTACCAGGACCAGCAATAACCATAACAGGTCCTTCCACCGTATCAACTGCTTTTTTCTGTTGTTTATTAAGTTTATCATATTCTTCTTTAAATAAAGTTTTAAAATCTAATGTTGTCATCGTTTTACCTCACTTAACTATAAGTACTTCTTTTGTGTTAATTATACCACATTTAAAAGCGTTTTCACATATAGTGTTAAATGCTGACTTAAGTATTTTAAAATCCATAAGATAAGAAAATCTAAATATTAAAATCACTTCGTTTTGTTTCAATAACTCTCATTGCCGCTTTAACTGCATGAAATTCATCAATCAACTTTCCAAGAAGATGGTAATTTTGTCTAGTTAGTCTTCCGGACATTATTTTTTGGGAAATTTCTTGGAAACTATTTAAATGACTCTCTACACTTAATAACATTTCCTTAGCATCCTTTAAGTAATATTTTCTTGCTAAATTTTCAACTTCTTCCTTGAATGAGTCAACATTATATTCATGAATGGTAATCTTCTTTCCTTCCATAATAACATCATTTGCCTCATAACAAGTAATAAATTTTTGTTCGATTGTATTACATACAAAAATTACCCCATAATCCGAAACATATTTTTTCTCTTCTGGCCGTTGTTCGACCGTCGAATCATAAATAGTTAAGCTAGCAATTTGCCTTCCAACCCATTTAGAAAGAGAGTCTGCATTCACCTCAAACCGTTCCTGAGCTCTTTGTGCAAAATGATCCGTCCATGTATACTGGGGTGCATAAGAAAGTCCCATACTTTTCTCCTTTCATGGATTATCTCTTTAAAACTTCAAAAAGTAATTCAACTCCATCTGAATATACAACTACCTTGTCTCCTTTATTGAGACAACCATTGATAATTAACTCTGACAATGGTGTTTCAACTAATTTTGTAATACCTCTCCTAATTGGGCGAGCGCCGTTTTCAGGATCATATGTCTTTTTAGCAAGTAATTCGATTGCATCTTCGGAAAATTCCAGTTCATAACCACTATCCTTAATGATGTTTATTTCTTTTTCAAGTAATAATTTTGTAATTTGAAGAATTGATTCTTCCGTAAAAGGTTTAAAGGTTACAATTTCATCTATACGATTTAATAATTCTGGACGGAAAAAGTTTTGAACAGCTTCCATCGTCTGTTCTCGAATGGTTTGTTCAGATTGTTCTTGCGTTTCAATTCTTGAAAAACCAACCTTTTTATCTTTTTTAATGGCATTTAAACCTAGATTAGAGGTTAAAATAATAATCGTATCGGTAAAATCAACTTTTTGTCCCATAGCGTCCGTTAGGATACCATCATCAAAAACTTGTAACATTAAATCATAGACTTTAGGGTGAGCTTTTTCAATCTCATCAAGAAGTACAACTGCTTTCGGATTTCTTTTAACAGCATTTGTTAAAACTCCCCCTCTACCAAATCCTGCGTAACCTGGAGGAGCACCAATTAATTTTGAAACTTCATGTTCTTGTTGGTATTCTGACATATCCAATCGAATAAGATCCTCTACTGAGCCTGTTAGCTCTTCTGATAATATCTTTGCTGTTTCTGTCTTACCTACGCCACTAGTACCTAGGAACAAAAAGACGCCGATAGGACGTTTAGAATTTCTAAATCCTGTTTTTGAACGAATTACAGCTTCTGCGACCGAATTTGTAGCATCTGATTGGCCAATAACTTTTTCTGCTAAAGTATTTTTTAATTTGGAAAGACGAAGTAATTCTTGTCCCTCAGCTTCTTTTCCAACCTTCATATCTTGTTCCTTAACTTCAACACCTGCTTTTTGTTCTACTGCTTTCTTTATGTCATCTTTTGAAATTTTAAGCTCATACTTACTAACAGTTAAGTTGTTGCGAGCTCCTAGAAATTCACCAAGTTTATTTTCAAGTCTTTCTCTTATTTCTTCTATAGCCTCCTCATTGTATTCAATAGCTTGTGCTTTTTCCAATTCTTCCTTTAACTCACTGACTTCATTTTGGTAATCTCTAATTAGAGTTACTTCTTGTTTAGCTTCAATACGGACCAAAGCACCTGCATTATCGATGATTGTAAAAGCGGAATCGGGAAGTTTTTCTCCTTTTAAATACTTCTTGGCAAGTCTCACCGCTAGTTCGATTGTATCTTCTTCAAAATTTACATGATGAAAATTTTCATATGCAGGTGCAATTGTCTCAACAATTTTCACTGTATCTTCGATACTTGGTTCCTCTACAATTACTTTTTCAAAGCGACGTACAAAAGCAGTGTCACCTGAAACATATGTATTCCACTCTGACGGAGTGGTTGCTCCAATAATTCGAAAATCTCCTCGTGCCATTAAAGGCTTGAATAAATCTGTTAAAGATTTGGCTCTTCCTAACATATGAATTTCATCAACAAACAAGATAATATCTTTTTCCCGCTTCATTTCTTCTATGAATCTATTGATACCTTCACTTGTATAGGCATTCAGTGTTGCATGCAAATCATTTAAATTAAATTGAAGGATTTTCTTTCCCTTAAGAGATAAAACCTCATCTCTAGAGATACGCATAGCAATACCGTCTACAATGGCCGACTTACCAACGCCTCCATCTCCTAGTAGCACTACATTGTTTTTATCTCTACGTGTGAGGGCAATCTCCACTTTTCGAATCTCATCATCACGTCCTACAACCTCCATTAACTCTCCATTAAGAGCCTTCAAAGTGATATCTGTAGCTATATCATTTAAAAGAGAGTAATCTGGATTTGATAATTTAGAGGAGATATGTGCTGCTCTTTTTTCTTTGCTGGCTCTATCTCTCTCTGCTTTGCCATCTGTTAGCTCACGAAATCTAAACCATGAATTTGTAAAAACATCTAGCAATCCATCCTCAGAATAACTATTTCTACCACTTAACAAGTATTGTTTGTAAATCAATTGATTAGCATTTGTTTCCTGCTCTTGGGAAATTCCTGATAGTATCCAATAAGAATCAATGACACCATCGGGAGAATTTTGCAAGCGCATCTCTTCAGCAAAATCAAAGATAGATTTCATATATTCAGACATTGGAAATTCATCACATTCAGCAAAATAGTAGGAAGAAGGAGCTTCATTGATGATTTCTACAGGTGAAGAAGTAATTTGATTATGGATTATCTTTCTTTTAGAAAAAGCTACTAATTCTTCGCTCTCAATATTGGTACGAGGTCTACTTCCAATCATTTTTCCATTAGCAAATTCCTTTAGCAATTTTCCTTTTGTCAAAGAATGATATCCTAAAGCATATCCTATTCCTGTATCCTGTACATCCAATAGACTAAACAGAATATCCTGACTCTCTATTACTTTATACTCTTTTTGAAGAATACGATCAGACAATGCTTTCAAAGCAAGTTTTAATTGGCGACTAACTTTATATTTTACAATATGTTTTTTTGACATGTGATTTCCCCTTACAATAATTTTTTTAGTGCTTCCTTAGCATTTTCATCAAGACATAGTGATTCTGAATACTCACCCTTTACATGCCAAGCAAGAAAATTTCCGTCTGCTAAGTGTCTTAAATCTGCTAAAGATAGCGAAATCATTTCACCACCAAAATAATCATCATGAAACTCTTCTACTTCTTCTATATTTTTAAACCATTCTATTTGAAACTCAGATTTCATATAAAAGTTACCCATCTATTGTTACCTTCTTTCCTTATCTGTATCTCTATTATAAACGAAGAGGTAGACAAAAAATGTCTACCTCTTCATTTTTTATAATTTTTTAATGTTTTTTCAAGAGATTCTTGTATTTCTTCAATCAACTCTGGAGGATATAAAAGAGTTACTGCTTCACCTTGTCCTAGAATCCATCGTTTGAGACCTGGTGTGTCTTGAGTTTTAATTTTTACTTTTATTTCATCATGATTCTCAGAAAGAATTTCACGCTCTGGAAACTGATCTAAAACAATTTCAGTATTTCCTTTATAGATTAAAGTAACATCAATTTTTCTTCCTTCAAAAGCATCTACTTTTTGATTTCGAACCTCCCCATCTTTATACTTATCCTTATGTGAAATCACTGGTTTCTTTATATGATGAGATTTACTAAGAGTCTCAATTCTGTCAACACGATACGTTGTATACTTTTCATGTTTCAAATGGTAAGCAACTAGATAAAAATAGTGGGCATCATAATAGAGGGAAACAGGAAAAATGATGTGGCTTTTGAAATCGTTCAACGGAGCTTTATATTCTATTTCGAGCATTTGTTCCCTGCGAATAGCTTCCGATAAAAACCAAATTGTATCAATCCTGTCCTTATCATTAGTCAGTGACTTATAGCATAAACGCTCACTTCCAATAATGGCTTCTATCTCTTTTTGTTCTTCGCTTGAGAGTAAAGATAGAAGATCTTCGAGTAATGAATATAGTTCTGATTTGTTTAGTGCACGATTCTCCAAAAGAATTTTTGAGATTACTAAAATATCCTTTTTATTAAAAGTTGTTTTAGCAATCAAACGATAGGTATTATCTGAAGTATCGAATTTTATCTCTGTATTTGATATACGTTGATCTTGCAAAAAATTTTTTAAGGTGCTCATATATCTTTGTACAGTCCTATAATCAATCTCATATTCATCGCTTAATTGAGCTTTTGATAGCCTCTCGCCTGCTTGTAAACGGAAAAAGATTGTTAAAAGTCGTTCTTGTGGTTTCATCTTAGACATTTTATTTACCTATTTTTTGTTTTTTTATCAACTTCTATTCGAGGTAATAGTTCAGAGATTTCGTCAAATGCGACATTTTTCATAGATAAAAATGCTCTATAATGAGGAACCGAGATTACATTCCCATCTGTTATCCCTCCTCCTTGTGATCCTGTTTGACAATAAAAGAAACCTTTTTCTAACAAGTTTAGAACTATCTCATTTTCAAAACTTTGATTCTTTCGTTCTAATTCTCGTTTCACTTCATCAAATATGTTTATAAACAATTTTTCCCAAGCTATATCGTATTTACGAAAAATAATAATAGGTTTGGTATTATCATTTAAGCCATTTAGATACCGATATATTCTTCTCAATACTATGTATGCCCCCAAACGAGATAGCTCTGAATTCAAAAGAATCTTGTTACCAGTCCTCCCTTTCCCTAGATT
Organism: Streptococcus mitis; assembly: GCA_032480835.1. Taxonomy (GTDB): domain Bacteria; phylum Bacillota; class Bacilli; order Lactobacillales; family Streptococcaceae; genus Streptococcus; species Streptococcus mitis_DK. Next base: position 9,914 of record JAWETZ010000018.1, on the reverse strand, counting down.
TGGAGACTTGCATGCGAATGGATAAATTTCTAAATTACAAATTTTTTTAGCAATCTCTTCAACTTCTTTTTGCTTATACTTTAATTTTTGAAAATCTAATTCTTGATTTGTTTGAATGAGTTGAGAATAATACTTTTTCAAATAATAATAATCTTTTAACAAGACTGTTTTATTCGTTCCATTTTCGTTATCAAAATCAAAGTTACAATATTGATTCTTCTCATTTTGTTTATAAATATGTTCAATTTCACGTCCTAAAGCACTCTTATCTGTGCTATAAATAATCTTTTCAATCGAATCTATAGTAACATCCTCTATTTGATATCGTTCTTTAACTATTTCTTTTACTGTTCCACTTTCTTCTGCACGTATATCAGCCGAATAAAAATAAAATTCTTTTAGGTTTTCTCCTGTGAATCCGTCATCTACTTCACTATCACTGAGGTCTCCTAAATACCCTTTAGGATTTTCCATACAGTGAATAATTACAGCATTATCAATATCCCCATGAAAATGAGTTGGGATTTGGTAACGCATATTCGTATATTTCTTTTTATTTTCTTTTATTTCTTTTTTAAACTTATCATCTTTAAATTCGTTCCATCTTTTATCAATATCTTTATCTAAAATATCCAACCAGGAAAAATCTATATTAGAATCAGGTTTATTAATGTTATCTACAAAATCTTCAATTAAATTTTTACCTTTGTCTTTCTGCCAAGGGTTAAATTCTTTTAAAAAATTATCCTTATTTTTTACATCAAATTCTTCTGCACCAGTTCTCTCCACTATTATATCAAAGCAGGTTTTTAAATTTCTTTTTAAGAAATCTATTTCTTCTCTTGTTAATTTTTCTTCAAATTTTATTTTATTATCCAACATAAAATTCTCCTTTATTATTTTCTTTATTGATAGCATCAACAATATCATTTTACAACATTCCATAGACAATTAATGTCTATACATAAAGTTTTATCAGCATTATCAACTACAGAAAACCAAATCATATAGCGTGTTATTTAATTTTTTAGGAAAAGATAATTTTAAACAGAAATCATCTTTTCATCAGTCTCTATTTGCACATGATTACTAATTTACAAATTTATAGTTTAATTATTTTTAAATTTATTTAATTATTTAATATTTTACTTGCCTTAGATAATAGTTTATTTAAGTTATCTCTAAAATTCATCTCAAATTCGTGATAAAGTTCTTCACTTCGCAAGTCACTAGCTAAAATATTATCTTTTATCTTTTCTACCAATTTGTTATTAACAACAATTGCCATTCCATCATTAAGCATTCGACCGTGCGTATCCCCTGAAATATAAATAAAATTTGATTTATTATGCGAAGAGTATATGTTTAGACCTTGTCCTTTTCCCCTTGTTAATCTGATTCTATCGAATTCATTTGGAATCGAAACAAATTCCTCAGATAAAGGAGCTTCTCGTTTTTCTCGTGTTTCTTTACCGAATAACTCTGGCTTTTTAAGATCAAAGTAATTTTCATCACCAACTAAAGTATTAAATAGTTTACGAATTACAAACTGCACATCTTCATTTGGAGCATGATTTTGTTTTTTCTTATCTGCTGTAATTGTATCAGTATTTCCAATTGAAACTGCATTTGAAAATGTCATTTTTTCAATTAGTTTGTTAAATTGTTCCATGGTTAATCCTTGTTCATTATATCCAAGCAATTCCTTCAAAGTTCTATAGAAATTGGTAAAATCGTCTCTATCCTTCTTATCTTTAAATGTAAATTTTCCAATAAGTGATACTAATGAATTATAATCAACTTCATCATCTAATAATTCAAAAGAATTTTCTAATAAATCTATCAAGTAAGATTCTATATCATCGCTATTCTCAGGACTATTATTATATGCTGTCAATAAATAGTTGTATGCTTCCTCGAATCTTAATTGGAAACATACCATTGCTAATATCATCAATTTTTCATCATGATCTACTTTATCTCCATTATTGATATACATTAAAAGGCTGACTGAATTAAAAAGTCTATTAATGCTACGAGGATTATTTCCTATGGAATATCTAATTAATTGAGTAATTGTTTCTAACTGATTTCTTTCTTTATTATTTTTATCAAAACAAAAATCAAGTTTGTTAAGTGAGGACTCAATAAAATTTTGCAAATCATAATTTGCTACTGGTACTGTAAATGGAACTTGAATAATTTTTTCAAAGAAAGCTTTCCCCTTTTCATCATCTAAATCTTTACCATATTTACTTTTTGCACCTTTAACAACAACATTATAATCTATAGCCAATACAAAGACGCAATGTTCACAGTCTAAAAATAATTTTAAAACTTCTAAGAGTTCTATGGCCTTTTCAGGAACTAAACGATCCAGGTCGTCAATAAAAATAACTATTCGGTCACTTTTATTTTCCTTAATGGCATCATTAATAATGTCTTGTAAGTTTTCTTTTAAGTGCTTGATATCATCAGTTCTCTCACCAAAACCTATGATTAAATCTTGAAATTTTTCAGTTAATTTTTCTCCATTTAGTATGCCAAAGTCTAAATTTACATATTCTAAGCCTTTAGATAGCGCACCTTTTGCTTTTTTAAAAAACTGTTTCTTTTTTGAATCTTCTACATTTAACTCACTAATTAAATCTGTAATTAATGCTACTGCTAAATTATTTCCCATATCAAACTGTGAGTATTGCCAAGTGTTGAAAAAAATAGTTTGAATTTTTTTATCTTGTTTTTCAGGATTTAATCTTTTTTCAACTTGGTACATAATACTGGTTTTTCCAGTACCCCAGTCTCCTTGAATGGCAACCGTTAAGGGTGTTTCACACTCAATAATAAAATTTGATAAACCATTAATATAGTTCTCAATGCTAAATTTGTCATCATGGGTAGGACTATCAGAAAATGAGCCACTCATAAGCAATCCTTTCATAAATATAAAAATAAGACAAATCACTCCGTAATAGAGTGATTAAACATATATATTGAATCTTTTTTGTTTTTAGCAAGATTCGATTATTTTTTGATAACATATTTATTAAAAAACTGTACTTCCCCCTCACATAAAAAATGTAACACCTATCTCAGATGTATTTTTGAATGAAGTCTTACAAGCTAAATTACAATCTACGTTAAAGATTATGATCACATTTTAAAATTGTGCAATAAGTTGTAAGTGCTTTCATATCTATTGTTAATTTTACCATAAATATTAACCATGAGCAATTTATAGCCGATTTAATACCTATCGGTATACTCAATTAAGTTCTTAGCAACTCAATTTTTTAAACACTATTTTTAAGAGCTGAAATTTTATGTGTCAGTTGGTAAAATTAATAATCTTTCCAAAATATATAGGAGCTATTCTCTAAGTTAATAATCTGTTTAAAATGAACAGAATCATCCACTACATAAGAATCAATAGTGTCAAAATTAAAGAAGTCACACTCAAACTCTTCAGATTGTTTTTGAATTTCTAAAAAATATCGAGAATAATTTTCAGAATCCCTTATTCCTATCTCTATACTTTCAATACGGTCAAGATCTTCTCTTGGATAGTAATTTTCTATAAATTGATTCGCAGCTTTAATAAATTCCATGCTTTACCTCATCTAGTTTATAAATCACATCTTTTCTCTCAATAATGATTTTACAGTCTAGTTTCTCTTTTGTAATCTTATCCAATAATTTCTTGTTAGGATTTATTGCTGTCGGAAATCCTACAGATTGAAGCATTGTAAAATCACCAGTTGTGTCTCCATAAGCATAGGATTTTTCGAAATCAATAAACAATTTTTTTAAGACTTGTAATTTTGAAGCTGAATCCCACATAGGAATCACTTCTCCAGTGTACTTATTATTACGTTGAAGATAATTTGTTGCATACCAGATATCTGCGCCCAATTTTTCTGCCATTTTTGAGACTAAGAAATCAGGAGAACCTGAAATAAATATAATCTGGTGTCCCTGTTCCTTATGCCATTTGATCCGATCACGAGTGTATCGATAAAGTTTTTTACTTTCTTTTTCAATGACCTTTTTGGCAACAAAATCAATATCACGTACATCTTTATCTGCAATATACTTTGTATAAAGTTTTGCAGCAATATAAAGATAGTCATCATAGTCCAGCTCTCTATTTTCCCAAGCATTTTTGTGAAACTTAATTTCAGATTTGACACTATTAGGAAACACATCGTAGGAAACACACTTCTCCATATGCTTTAAAAGTAAAGAATCTCTAAAAATTGTTCCGTCGATATCAAATATAGCTGCTATTGGTTTATTCATTTGTTTCCTTTCTAATTACATTTAATTGAAATATAATTTTAAAAACATCTTTTTAATTGTTATGGAATAAAAACTTTAAAATTTCTCTATAGCTATCTAAAATCTCTTCGTTGTTCGAAAATAAGTCTTTGTTATCTTTAAAGATTTTATAAAACTCTTTAAAATACCATCGTTGTTTTTTCGGATCTTTAGAATTAAAACGGTCCCATAATAAGTCACCAATAATTAAATAATCTTGGTAAATTTCCATTAAATTGGCCAATTTATCAGAAAAAGTTACAAGTAGGACTTTTCTTAGTGACTCATCTTTTGACACTTCTCGAAATTTTTCTAGTTGAAGTTCTTTACGTGTTTGCCAATCTTTAATAGACTTATCTTCAGATTCTAATGAAATGTAGGAATAAATTTCATCATTAAATTCTCGTTTAATATCTTCCAGACTGACAACGGTGTCTTCAACAGTATCATGTAACCATCCGGTAGCTATAATATCAGGATCTTCTGTTAGGGTTTCTAATATATTATTAACCAAATATAAGTGAAACGAATAAGGTGTGATTTTCCCTTTTCTTGTCTGAGATTTATGTGCATTTAATGCGAATTCTTTTGGATTTGTCATAAAATTTTTTCCTCCATTAATCTTTTTTAGCTAGGTATTTTCGATACACTTCTTGTTAATTCAGAAGAAACTGAATTACTCTTCTAGAGGACACTCGACTAACTCTAAACCTTGATTTACTAGAAATTCAAACATCTTTTTAGATAAGTGAAGTTCATTATTATGGAGATAAATCTTTTCATTTTCATCTTCCTTATAAGCATACGCTGGTACATGAACTACTTTCCTACCTTTTACTGGAACAAAATATAATCTCAAAAGTTCAAATAGTCTTTTTGAATTTTTTACAATAGCTTTCAATTTATTACTCCTTATTCTTTTCTACATATTCTTTTAACTCAGGAATTGATGATTCAAGTGATTCTAAGAAAAAGAAGATTTCTTCTTTTTCTTGTTGCTTTTCTAAAATAGGGACAATTTCATCTTTATGTTTTAAATAAAATTCATTTCCTCTTAAATAATCATCATAGTAATCAAGTAAAAATTGAACGGAAACAATTTCATCACACTCATAGTATCCATAAACTATTAGGTTTTCTGCTGTGTAAGGTAGTTCCTTTATGGTTTTAACATCTATGCTTATATCTTTTGTTTTTGAATTATATGTGATTGTTGCTTCTTGTTCCTTAACAAAATTCTGACTAGCTTCAGCATCTACATACTCAAATTTGATTTGAATATCTTGACTACAAACATATTCCTTCATTTGTCTTATAAGAACATCATCTGTATCTTGAAATAAAGTACAATCAAAAAAGTCATCTATATTATTTTCAAAACACCATCTACCTTCAGCAGTAAACCACATGTTGCATATATAATAACCATTTTCTTGAGTTGTTCTTGAGGAGACTATATCTGATATGTTAGATTGGCTATCTATAATATCAGTTGGATAATAAACATACTTATTTCTTTCTTCTTGAATTAATAGAAAATCCTTAATAGTTTTAAGATTAGATGCTTTAATATAAACTCTGCCATGTGCTTCTGATAAATTTGCCATATATTATTTGCCTTCTTTCTCTTATTTCTATATAAGTATTATACAGCATAAGATAGACATATTTTGTCTATGGTATAAAATTTTTTAACAAATCAAAAACACATAATACAAGGCATTAAAAAGCATTGATACTATGTGTCTTGACATAAAAATATTGACTTTAATTAAATTCTAATAAAAGACTATACCAGAAGTTTAAAAATGAAATGGTTAACAAAATAATATTTTGACGTTTATACAATGGAATCATATTTTAAGAAGATAGATTTCTTTAAACTTACTACAATTAATTAAAAAAGTTATTACGAGATCTAGATTTAAAGCTATTTAAGATCATTATAGATAACAGCTGCTTGATTATCAATAGATTTAAATTCTTTAACAGATTTAGTGAATTTAGGGATGTTAATAATTCGCTTATTTAGACATTGAGCAAGGTGTTGAGGTACATCTGATCCATCCCAGTTGCCATAAAAGAAACTTCTATTTCTCCATTTATCTAAAGATTTCTGGGGAAATTCTGAATTAGAGAAACTGCGTTTATATAATTCTGGATAATCTTTTTTTAAATCCTCTATATTAGAATATTTCACAATAGTTTCTTCACTAGTTTCTATTTTACCCCCTTCCTTCCTTGTTGGGAAAGGATACTCTGAGGAATGTTCGTAAGCTTTCTTCCAACCTTGAATTTTATAAACACCAACACAAACACCACGATATAATGCAAGAGCATACTCTAAGTTTTTTTTACGTGATTCAGAAATATTCCAAACACCACGAACATTGTGATAAATATCTTCAATAGTATCGTCAACTTGAAAGCTATTATTGATTTTAATGAATACACATTTCTCCTTAATCGTTGAAAAATCAAATTCAGATAAGGCATAGTTATCAATAAAGTTCTCAAGTGTTCTAGCTTGAATAAGCCCATCTTTTGAGATTGTATCTTTTTCTCTTTTTGAGGCATGACCACTAACTATATTTGTTAATGCTTTATCCTCTTTTGAAAAATTGATAAGATTAATTAGTGCTGATTCAGCCATAAAAGCTTCGTCTTCTGTTAAACCAAATTTAATGATTACAGGTATAATTTTCCCCTTATGTTTTCTAATAATTTGAATTTTTTTACTAATTTGTATATTTTCTTCTTGATTTATCTCTGTAAGCGCATCATCAATATGTGATATTAGGCGAGTTCCCTCTCCTTTACCAATATAGAAAGGTAGCCGCTTGCCTTCTTCATAGAGTCCGTAAACATAGTATTTATCTTTTTCATTTTTGGTAGCACCAGTAATATCATTTAATTTTTGATAATTCATTCTTTTGCTCCTATTTAAATACAATATAAAAGTTCTGCTTCACACTATTAGAAATTAATTAAAATAATCCGCTTATTCTACCTTCTTCCTGATTCTGAACTATTTATATGTTAAACTATATTTTCTTTAAAATCAAGTAAAATCCTAGAAAATAATCTAAATAAATTTGGGGACAATATATAGGTTTACCAATAACTACACAATACAGTATTTACGAAAGTATTAAAAAGAGCCTATTATATTTATTTTATAGATCTTTAAACAATTTGCTCAAAGTTTCTGAAAATTCTTCTGTAGCGTAAATTTTAGCCTTCCCGTCGCCTTTTAGCAAGCATGTAGTCCTTACTGAAGCAGCTCGTCCACTAGTAGAACGATAACATTTTTCATAAGTTTTTAATTCAGGAATAGCGTTAGTCCATTCAGCATAACCACGCGCGATAAGAATAGTTACGGGAGGCTTGCTTTCATCTTCGATTCTTTCTTTAATTAAATTAAATAAAAATCGTTGAGTAGGAAGATATCCATTTTTTTCGACAATTCCACTAATTGTCTTACTATATTTAACAGAATGGTAAGGGAAAAAATCAGCTAAAGCTATATGCTTTGTAAACCAATCTACATGTTTCTTATAGTCTTTGTTTGTTTCAAACTGTTCGCCCCTACCTGCATCTTCGAACCAGTATTTAAATTTTTCTGCCGCATATCCGAGTTTCTTTCCTTCATCAAGATCAAAGGCATGAAATCCTACTTTTTTCAACTGCAGACTATCTAAGCAAGTTTGCTGATAGTCTTTATTATTGTTGTAAAGTTTTTCATATTTATCACTATATCCAGGGTTTTTGAACAGAATGATAACATTAGCGTTTTTAATATTCCCTACAAATTGTTGAGGGTAGAAATTTAAGTGTAGTTCAGTGTTTTTAGAATCTTCACCTTTCTTTTCGGATTCTAGTATAGTTTGAATGATTTCCCAGTCATCACGCGCGACAATAACTTTTTTACCTTCGTGAGTCGTTGTTAAAATGTCATTCCATGGATTTTTAGTTGTAGTCATTTTATTTTTCCTTCCTTTCTTTTTGTAGAATAAGTATATTTTACCATGTTTTAATATCAAATACAAAAAAAGATTTGATTAATATATTTTCGATTATAAAAGAGGCTGAGTGAAAAAACACTTTTGAATATCAATAAGTAGGATATTATTTATATACCCTTTCACACCATGGTTCATGACGTTAGACATACGTTGGTTCTACTAAACTGTAACAATCACTCATTGCCCAGTCTACAAATTATTTTCGATACTATAAGGCCAGATAGAATTAACTAAAAAGTATGAGACTAGTCCAATAAATTGTGAGTATTTTGAGAACAACGATTAATAAAAAAGAATGACGGTGAGATTTATTACTTTTAATTATACTCACTTTGTTACTTTATTTTAAAGCTATTTTTTGACCATAATCTAAGAGCTAGCAATTTTTTAATAGACTTTATTTTAAAATTTGTGTTCTAACAACCATTTCGAGTCGTTAAATCTTTCAATCTTTCTTCTCCAGATTTAAACATCTCCTTCTCTACTTGATTCCATTCTCCAAATAGTAAATCATGAAGAACGGTTGCTGCTGAAGCTTTATCTTCTCCTGAATCATATACACAACTTCTATCTCGTTGATAAATTTGAATTCTTTCAAAGATAGCTAGTTTTTCCAATTGTCGTGTATTATCAACTAGATGATTTACAATAAAATCATGATGTTCTTTTGGAGTTGCGCGTGCTTGATTTGGATTGACAGCGTACAGTTCTTCGTATCGGATAAGGGTGCTCAGATAGGACAGCTTAGGCTTTGTCGCAATCAAGGCTAATTGTACTTCATATCCCTCACTCTTCAAGAGTTGTGCTGTTTCCTTTGGAACGTCAATCGTTCGTAAAGTTCCCTCTATCAAAAGATTGTATCCCAAATGACTCAATTCTGTTACTAAAGACTCTACCATTTTCCCTGCAAAATCTTTGGTATATTCAACACTGTCTTTACCATATTTTTGCTGCAGTTCTAAATAGTGTGGATGCTGAGAACGAAAACTATCGCCATCTATGATAACAATATTTCCTTGAAATTCTTTCTGTTTAATACGATGAATAGTAGTCTTACCAGCTCCACTTTGCCCTCCAAGCAAAATCGCTATAGGTTGCTTACTGGACTTTTTTCCTCTTGTCAGTGAGCGAACGTTCCGAGCTAAAGCCTGTTTGAATGCACTGTCAGTATAATCTTGGAATTCCATTAGGCTACCATCCGTTTTTCAGATATCTCTAACATACGTTCAATTCCATCCAAATAGCCACTATATCTCTCTATTTCATCAAAAGTTTCTACTAGATAGATATTCGTATGAATCAAGTCAGATAGATCATCACTCATTAAAATCCAAGGATTAGATTCATCATCGATGCTAATTCCCTGACTATCTTGATAACGATAGAGTCGAGATAATAGATTAGAACCTCGTTCTTTGACAATTTCAATTTTTAAAGTCAATTCATAATCTTCAACAGGATTGAGCATTTTATCTTCTCCTACAATATCGACATAAGATACATTAAACTTCTGACAAATGATGTCTATTAATTCGGTAGAGACTGAACTCGTTCCATTTTCATAACGACTCA
>JAWETZ010000017.1:0-55043 GCA_032480835.1 Streptococcus mitis | reverse complement strand
GAACTCGTATGGAATAACTTGGTTGACGCCAGCTGTGAATGGACCAGGGAAATTGGCCTTGTCCAAGTAGGTGGCTGGAACATCCACTGTGTCTTTAGTATTGTCAGCTACGCCTTTTTGTACTTCAGCTGGTGTGGTTGCTGGTTGAGCTTCACTTGCTTCACGGTCTTGTCCAGAAACTGCAGGCGCAGGATTTGTCGCAGGTTTAAGCGCATCTTCTGTTTCTTTATTAGATTCTGGTTTTGCTTGCACTTCTTCTTTTGGTGCTACTACTTGGTCTTTAGCAGTCACATCCGCTTTTTCTGGAGAGCTTGTAGTATCCAAGCTTGCTTTGGGCGTTGAATCTGCCTGTTCTGAAGGAAGAGCTACATCAACTGCTTTCTTGAGAACCTCTGCTGGTAAGTCGCTCTTTTCACTCACCGAAGTAGCATCTGCCCCAACTTGAGCAGGGATTGGATTGACCACATCGGCACGTACAGAACTTGGTTGACCAACTAGGACAAAGAAGCCACTAGCCACAACAACTGAGGCAACACCGACACTAAGACGGCGAATAGACCAACGAGTATATCTTTGATTTGGATTGAATTTCATAGGATTCTCCTTAGAGTTTTTCTTTATTTGATGACTCTAGTATAATCTCCTAAAATTAAAAAGGACTAAGAAAAAGTTAAAATTTTTCTTAAATCCCTCTTATAAAATACTTATATTAATTAAATCCGTAAACAGATTTGGTGATTTGATAGACGACATTGGAAAGTTTGCGAGCTGGCAAGACGGAATGTTTGGTCAAACGACTCAACATTGTCTTGCGAATGGCCTGAAAGACCTCTGGATTTTCCTGTTGAATATAGGTCCACAGCTCCCGTTTTTTGGCCAGATGCTCCGCTGTTCCAGCTCGATTGAGCAGGGCACTAGAAATAACCGTCGTGATTTCAATATGATTCAGCAGATATTCTCTCATTTTGGGATGACTTACTTTAGATAAATCAAGCTGGTCTACTAAAAGACGATTAACCTTGAGTTGCTGGTCGATACGTTTAATCATCACCTGCTCATTGACAGACTGATCCTCACGCCCAATCAAATAACGATAGAAATCAACAGGCAGATAGTACATAGTCTTGACCTGCTGAAGGGGGGTAAAGACAAAGAGATTATCGACATAAAAAGTGTGCTCTGGCAATTGGAACTGGCTCTCTCGCAACAAATCTGTCCGGTAAATCAGCGAGTGCATCATGATATACTGGCCTTTTGAGAAATTTCCGACCTGGTCCCAGCCAAAAATCTGCTGGACAGGCAAGACTGACTCATAACTCATACTCTTCTTGCGAGACTGACCTTCCTTTTCATAGACAAAATTGGTCACAAAGGCATCCACCTCTTGACCTTCACTCTCTAGTTCCTGCAAGGTTTCCAAAATTTTCAGATAGGCACGAGGATCAACCCAGTCATCACTATCAACTACTTTAAAATAACGCCCAGAAGCCTCTGCCAAGCCACGATTAACAGCACCGCCATGGCCCTTATTTTCCTGATAAATGACTCTAACGATGTTAGGATACTTGCTAGCTAAACGCTCAGCGATTTCCTGAGTCTGGTCCTGAGACCCATCATTGATAATCAAAATCTCAACTTGCTCACCACCAATCACTAACGACTCCACGCAGTAATGAAGATAGGCTGCGGCATTATAGCTAGGAATGGCGATAGACAATAACTTCATAATCTACTCCTTTAGGGGACTGATTTTTTCTTATACTCAATGAAAATCAAAGAGCAAACTAGGAAACTAGCCACAGGTTGCTCAAAGCACTGCTTTGAGGTTGCAGATAGAACTGACGAAGTCAGCTCAAAACACTGTTTTGAGGTTGTGGATAGAACTGACGAAGTCAGTAACCATACCTACGGCAAGGCGACGTTGACGTGGTTTAAATTTGATTTTCGAAGAGTATTACTCTCTCTTGTCATTTCTTTCTATTCTACCATAAAGTCCAGCTTCTGAAGGATTTTTACTGGAATACAAGGGTTTCCGGTCTCTATTTCCTATCTTGGACATCAAAAAAGAAGGGATTCCCCTCCTTACGAATTTAACTCTGCTAAGTCATCTAGATACTGGTTGTTAATGACTGCCAAGATATAGGCATCTTCTTTCAAGAGGTCATTGGGACCAAACTGGACATCTAGCGGTGAATTTTCTTGTTCACGAAATCCTAGGACATTAAGGTTGTATTTGCCACGTAGATCCAGCTGACTCAAGCTTTGACCAGCCCAAACTCTAGGAATTTTCATCTCTACGATAGACACATTTTTATCCAGCTGAAAGACATCAACATTGTTATGAAAGAGAATGGTCTGCGCTAGAGACTGCCCCATTTCATACTCTGGTGAAATCACCGAGTCAGCACCGATTTTTTCTAGCACCTTCTTAGCTGTCTGGCTTTTGACCTTGGCAATAACCCTTGGTACGCCCAAGCTCTTACAATGCATAACTGCAAGCACACTCGACTCTAGATTTTCCCCTGTTGCGACTACAACCGTATCACAGGTATCAATTCCTGCAGTTCTGAGTAGTTCCTCGTCTGTGATATCGCCAACAACCCCACGCGCCAAAACTGGCTCAAATTGATTGATGTGCTCGGCATGGTCATCAATGGCAATGATATTCATATCTTGCTTGGCGAGGGCCGTCAGGACACTACTCCCGAAAATCCCCAAACCTAAAATTCCAATCGTACGATCTGACATCGTTCTTCCTTTCTTATCCAATACTAATATCTGCTTTCATATACTGAATCAAATCTTTCTTATCAGGCTGGTAGTCAGCTAGACTAACCAGCAAGGTCAAGGGACCGATACGGCCAATAAACATGAGCACCATGACAATGCTAAGAGCTAGCTTGCCCAATTCTGGTGTCAGATTTGCCGTCACCCCAACTGTCGCAAGGGCTGAAATGGTCTCAAACATGAGGTAGATAAATCGCGGTGTTCCTTCTGCCGTAATTCCCAACAACATCAAGCCCAACAAGAAGGTCATCAAAAAGATAATGAAGACACTAAAGGATTTTTGGACTGTTCGAGCCTCAATGGTTCTCTGCGCAACATTGGCATGAGGCAAGCCCAGCAATTCACTACGCGCAAAGACCAACAAGACAAAGAAAGTCGTAATCTTGAGCCCCCCAGCCGTCCCTCCAGGCGCTCCACCCAGAAACATCTGTAGGATATAGATAAACAAGGTCACAGGTCGAGCTTGAGTATAGTCAATAGAAGCAAAACCGGCCGTTCTCATGCTAACGGTTTGGAAAAAGCTAACCAGCACTTTCTCTGGAACGCTGAGATTGCCAATGGTTCCTGGATTGTGCCATTCCGTAAAGAGTGTGGATACCGTCCCAAACAGCAAGATCCCTGCAGTCAAGAATAGAACCAGCTTGGTGTGGAAACGAAGACGGCGTTTTTTCTTCTTGTCAAACTGGGTTGCCAAGTCAAACCAGACCATAAAGCCAAGACCACCCGTGATAATCAAACCAGCAATGACTAGATTGATTAAGGGATCCGTCTGAAAAGCCACTAAACTGCTACTGCCGAAATTATCAAAACCAGCATTACAAAAGGCTGAAATGGCTAAAAAGATAGAGGTAAAAATGCCTCGTCCCCAGCCGAACTCAGGAATAAAACGGAAACTTAGTAGAAAGGCACCCAAGCCCTCCACTAGAAAAGTCGTCAAAAAGATAGATCGCATAAAGGCCTTCAGCGACCGAGTCTCCCCGTAACTAAAGCTTTCCTGAATGGTTTCACGACTGCGAAGACTGAGCTTTTGCTTCCCCTGAATATAAAAGACCCCGATAAAAGTCATGAGCCCCAGACCACCAATCTGTATCAAGAGCATACAAATCAACTGCCCCCAGACATTATAGGTAGTAGCTACCGGTTGCGTAAAAAGGCCGGTTACACAGACCATAGACACCGTCGTAAAAAGATGGTCAAAATAAGTGGCCTGCGAACCACTCGCTTGGACAAAAGGCAAACTCAAAAGGAGAGAGCCTATAAAAATAACTCCAGCGAAACTTAAAAAGATGCGACGAGCTGGCGAAAGTCCGCCCAAGGCTCTCTCAATTTTTTTCACAAATAATTTGAATAACATACATCCATTGTACCATAAAAAGTAGGAGAGTAGCTAGAACTGAAATACAATCTCAAGGCAGAGTTCCAAGGCCTTCTCGAAAGCTTCTGAACCCCAGTCACGACTATCGTACTGGTCCAAGTCTGCTAAGGAATCAGCTGTGAACAACAATTCTCCCCAGAGAATCCCACGTAGCTGGGCTACTGCCGCAAGCGCAGAACACTCCATCTCTACAACAGCACAGCCTTCTTCCTTGCGATAGGCAACCTTTTCAGCCGTTTCTCGGTAAAAACCGTCTGTCGTCCAGGTCATGACTTCTTCATAAGGAATCCCTCTGGCTTCCAACACTCGCTCAATAGCAGCAATAGCCTCTGGCTGAATTTCCATATAACGAGAAGGTGCCACATAATGGTAGCTAGCTCCCTCATCTCGTAGAGCCCGAACCGGGACGAGAAAGGCGTTCTCCTCTATATCAGTTAGCACACCACAGGTGCCAGTGGAAATGATTTGATCCACACCGTAGCCAATCAACCAATCCATAAACTGGGCTGCTGGGGCAGAACCAACAGGAGCCTGAGCCAGACAAATTTCCTCGCCCTTGTAGTTGATAACATAGACTGGATAGGCCTTGGTAGCAGAAACGAATTCGCCGACACAGTCCGCCCCTACTTCCCTCGCATAGCGATCAATCTCCTCTTCCAAAAATGCATAGATGCACTTCTTTGGTAACTTTAAATCCAAGCCTTCATGATTCGACATAATGACTGCCTCAGGATTATCATCAAACTCTAAAATAGGAATAGCATGTTTTTGAATCATAGAATACCTCCTCTAATTTTGTACTATTGTATCAAATGCTGACCGAGTGTCAAGGAGGAAGCTGAGGAACCGAGGAGAAAAACAATACAATCGCAACCAACCCCCACCAATTCAAAACAACTTGCTTGACAAAAGCTTGACTTCATGGTTTAATATACCCCATAAGGGTATATTTGGAGGTGCCTATGTTTTACTTATTTACAAAAATTGACAGTATTTCTACCAGCGAGTTAGAAGCTAAACTCAAGGAACCAATTCAGCTACTGGATGTTCGGACGCCGATGGAATTTCGTAGAGGTCATATCAAAAATGCCAAAAATGTTCCTCTGACCGAAATTGGTTCCTACACACCAACAACAAAAGAAACACTTTATGTCATTTGTCATTCTGGTGTGCGTAGTAAGATGGCCGCTAAAAAGCTAAAGAAAAAAGGCTACGATGTCATCAATGTCCGAGGCGGTATGAGCGCTTGGACAGGAAAAGTCATCTAGAAGCATAAAGGAGAAAATCAATGAAAATTATCATTGTCGGGGGAGTTGCAGGCGGAATGTCAGCAGCAACCCGCCTCAGACGTCTCATGGAAGACGCTGAAATCACTATTTTTGAAAAAGGTCCCTTTGTGTCCTTTGCAAACTGCGGGCTTCCTTACTATGTTTCAGGAGAAATTGCAAACCGAGATAGTTTATTGGTTCAAACTCCTGAAAGTCTCAAGGCACGCTTTAATCTGGATGTGCGACCATTTCACGAGGTCATCAGTATTTCCCCAGCAGAGCACACTGTGACTGTGCGACACGATGGACAAGAATTCACAGAAAGCTACGACAAGTTGATCCTCTCCCCAGGAGCTAAACCATTTGTTCCTACCATTGAAGGTTTGGTAGAAGCTAAGAATGCCTACACACTCCGCAATGTTCCAGATCTCGATGAAATTATGGCAGTCTTGGACAATCATCCAAAAGAAGCTGTCGTCATCGGTGCAGGCTTTATCGGGCTTGAAATGGCTGAAAATCTGGCAAAACGTGGCTTGCAAGTTACTATTGTTGAGAAAGCACCCCATGTCTTGCCACCATTAGATCAGGAAATGGCAGCCTTTGTCCAGGAAGAATTGGTTAAAAACGACGTTCGCGTTATCACTTCTCAGTCTGCGACTCGATTTGAAGACCAAGGAAAAGTCATCGTTCTCGAAAATGGTCAAAAGATCACTTCTGACCTCACCATCCTTTCTGTCGGTGTTGAACCTGAAAACGGACTGGCAAAAGCTGCGGGGATTGAACTGGGACTTCGTGGTGGAATCCTGGTCGATGAACATTATGAAACCAGTCAAAAAGATATTTTTGCAGTTGGGGATGCCATCGTCGTCAATCAAGAGATTACAGGCCAAGACGCTCTCATCTCTCTCGCTTCTCCTGCCAATCGTCAGGGACGCCAAGTGGCGGACGTCATCGCAGGACTAGGACGTACAAACAAGGGCAGTATCGGCACTGCGATCGTTCGTGCCTTTGATATGACAGCTGCTTCGACTGGTCTCAGCGAGCGTATCCTTAGCATGAATCAACTTCCTTACAAGGCCCTTCATGTCAGTGGAAAAGACCACGCTGGTTATTATCCAGGCGCTACTGATATGACCTTGAAGCTCCTCTTTGACTCAACCACTGGAAAAATCTACGGTGCCCAAGGAGTTGGGAAGAAAGGTGTTGACAAGCGAATCGATATCCTAGCAACTGCTATCAAGGGAAATCTCACCGTCTTTGACTTGCCAGAATTGGAGTTCACCTATGCGCCACCATTTGGCTCTGCCAAGGATCCCGTCAATATGCTGGGCTACGCAGCCTTGAACCTTATCGAAGGTCTCAGCGACAATATTCAATGGTATCAGCTCGAAGACGAACTGGCTAAAGGTAAGAAATTCCTAGATGTACGGACAAGTGGCGAATTCCAAAATGGTAGACTTAAAGTCGATACCATCCACATCCCCCTAAACGAACTACGGGAACGCTTGGACGAACTGGACAAGAACCAAGCCTACATCGTTAGCTGCCACAGTGGTTTGCGCAGCTATATCGCAGAGCGTATCCTCAAACAAGCAGGATTTCCCGTCCAAAACCTTGACGGCGCTTATTCACTATACAAAATGGCTAAGCCAGAAGGAGTAGAATATGGAAACTAATATCAGCATGGCTGACTTTTATGAAAAATATCAAAATGAAAATCTAGAGCTTATCGATGTCCGTGAAGTACATGAATTCCAAGCAGGGCATGCACCAGGTGCCAAAAATCTTCCATTAAGTACCTTGGAACAAGGATACAAAGAACTCAAACCTGACCATGAATACCATGTCATCTGTCAAGGTGGAGTGCGTTCTGCCTCTGCCTGCCAATTTCTCAGCGCCCAAGGCCTCTCCGTTACCAATGTAGAAGGTGGCATGAATGCTTGGCCTGGTCAAGTAGAATAATCAAAAGGAGTTGGGCAAAAACTCAATTTCAGGAGAAAGTGAAGTAAATTTCCCCACAATAAAACGCATACTATCAAGGTTTTCAACACCTGATAGTATGCGTTCTTTTATTTTAAAGACTGTTTCCAGCCTCTCTTGATTCACATTAAACTATTCTAATAGCAGAGATCTTTGCAACTCTCATCTCTTTATTTCCGTTTAATCAAGTATCGGATAGCCTTTTCTAGGCGTTCCTTTTGAGCTTCAGGATCATCTAGCGGCTGATTGATACATTCAGTAAGGTTTTCGGTAATTATCATCTCAATCACGCGCTCCACACTAGATTTCACGGCTGTCAGTTGCGTCACAATATCAGCACAGTCACGATCTTCTTCAATCATCTTTTGAATCCCACGCAACTGACCCTCTGAACGTTTCAAACGAGTAATATACTTTGAGTTTGTCATTTCTTTTTCCTTGCTCGATTTTTCTTCATTATATCTCTAATCAGCTTCTTTGTCAAAATTCTCGCCCATCCGTCTCACGCAGTTCTGTTACCACAGGCTTTTCAAAAGGCAAACTAGCCATGCTGATAACTTGATAGAAATTCCTAGTTTTATCTATCTAAGCGAACACGAGTCACTATTCCATCTGGGTCTGTGATTTCCAGCTGGCTAGATGTCAGCCACTTGATTGGTACATCAACTTCTTGTGCTCGCTGCGCAATCGTTAATAGTTCTTCTTTACTTGCAACTTCAATAACATAATAGGCTAAGCCTGGCAAGCCTTGCTTACGCGGAGCTAGGCCTTTTCCTCCCCATTCGTTGACAGCCAAATGATGATGGTAGTCTCCAGCTGCAATCCAACTAGCGCTAGGTACACTGAACTTATCCTCTAGTCCTAACACTTTTTGATAAAACTGGCTGGACTTTCGACTATCCTTGACAGACAAATGGATATGCCCCATTCTCGTACCCTCGACTAAAGTAAAGGGCTCTACTCTTTCCCCCAACTCATAGATGTCCTGCGCCGCAAGGGCCTCCGTCACACCGATAATGCGTCCATCTTCTCGAATATCCCATGTGGAAACCGGCTTATCTCGATAGAGTTCAATGCCATTTCCCTCCAAATCCTCCAAGTAAATGGCCTCGCTGTAACCATGGTCTGCACCACCCACAAGAGGAATCTGTAAATCTGTCAGATGTTTCAAGACATCAGCCAAAGCCTTTCGTGTCGGCAAGAGAATAGCCAGATGGTAAAGACCATAATGTTCCCTTACTTCTCCACTCTCTTGTGCTTGAATCAGCTGTACCAAGGCTTTTCCACCAAGGCCTAGAACGACCTCTGTCTCAGTTTGAGATAGAACTTCTAAACCAATAATCTGCTGATAAAATACTGTTTGACTTGCCAAGTCCTTGACATTTAAAACTGCCTCTGCTAAATAAATGTGGCTCTTATATTCATAGGTCATAGGATATCTCCTTTGTTGTAATTTTTGTTATTACAACTATTATATAATCTCCATCAAGAAAGTCAAGCCAGACAACTCAAAAATATGGAGGATTGAAACAAAAATAGTACACTACAGCTGTTAAAACATTTTTAGAAATTAATTTAACTTTCCTAATTGATTTATTCACATCTTATTTCAATCTACTATAACGCCATTTCAGGATAAGATAAAGTAAATCTTTCCATAATAAAACGCATATTATCAAACTTTTCTGTACTGACAATATGCGTTATTTTAATTTTAAAGACTTTTTGACCAGCTTTTTTTACTTCACAACAAGCTCATAACGTGTCTTACTTGTAAAGGTTTGACCAGCTTTAAGAATGACTTGGTCTTTAAGGTCACTATGAATGGCATCTGGTAAAGCTTGTGCTTCAAGGGCAATCCCATTGTGCTGTACCATTGGCTGACCTCCTATGATAACACTCTCATCCACAAAGTTTGCTGTGTAGACCACAAAGCAAGGAGCCTCTGTCTTGAAAAGCAGGAAGCGACCTGAGTTTTGGTCATAAAGGAATCCAGCATTGTCATGACCTGCAGGAAGGGCAAATGGATGATCCAAACCAGATACCAGTTGGATTTGCTCATCTTCTTCTGCAAAGATGTCTTTCAACAAGGCACCATTGTAGATGTGTTTTACTACGTCACGATTGGCATCTGGAGTTTTGGACGGAACACCGTCGGGAGCGATTGGGTAAATCCCCTCTGTGTTTAATTGGAAGACATGGCGGTCAACTGTCTGCGTGAAATCCCCAGACAAGTTGAAATAGCTGTGGTTGGTTGGGTTGACCAAGGTATCTTGATCAGTTGTTACTTTATAGCTAACCTCGTAAGCTCCATTTTCTTCCAAGTGATAACTGATCCAAATCTTGAGATTTCCAGGGAACCCTCCTGTCCCATCTGTACGCTTTGTGTAGAGAGTCAAGCCATGGTCGCTCACTTCAACCAATTCAAACAAGCTAGAATCCCAACCAGTTGAACCACTGTGGTTACAGTTGCTAGCATTGTTGACTTCAAGGTCATAGGTCTTGCCATTAAGCTCAAAGGTCGCACCTGCAATACGTCCTGCTACAGGACCTACACTCGCTCCATGCTTGGGACTATTGCCTACATAGCTATCAAAGTCATCAAATCCCAAAATAACGTTGGCAAAATTTCCAGCCTTGTCAGGCGTGACATAACGCAAGATAGTCGCACCATAAGTCATGACCTCAAGCTGGTAACCACCGTCAGTCTCAAAACGATAGGCCAAGACATCCTTGCCCTCAACATTTCCAAATACACGCTCTGTGTATGCTTTCATTCTGTTCTCCTTTTACTATTTCTCTCAAGCAAACAAACCATAGAAAGCGCCTTGACAATCTATGGTTTATCTGATAATTTACAAATCCTCGTGTCAAGAATTCATAAACACTGTCTTACTTTTGATATTCGTGGATGATAACACCTTGTACCACACGGTTTACTGTACCAGTAGGAGACGGTGTATCTGGTTTATTTTCTACCTTGAGTGAAGTCAATAGGGCAAAGAGTTGAGCATAAACGATGTAAGGGAAGACACGGTAAATATCATTCAAGACACCGCCACAACCAAGGGCCACTTCTTTGACATTTTCAAGACCAAAGGCTTGATCACTCAAAAGCACAACACGACGAGCAATGTGATCACCAGCAACTTCACGAACCAAGTCCAAGTCGTACTTGCGAGTGTAGTCTGTTGTTGTACCAAAGACCAAAACAACTGTATTTTCGTTGATAAGAGATTTTGGACCGTGACGGAAGCCGACTGGGCTTTCATACATGGTCGCCACTTGACCAGCTGTTAATTCCAAAATCTTGAGCTGAGCTTCATGAGCAAGTCCAAAGAATGAACCAGCGCCTAGATAGATGACACGGTTAAAGTCTAGGTCAACAAGTTCTTTGACATCTTCTGCATTGTCTAGAATTTTACGGGCAAGACTAGATACAACTTCAAAACGTTCAGCTTTAACAGCAAATTCTGTAGGATCAAAAACCAAGAGAGCTGTCAACATCATAGACGTAAAGCTAGAAGTCATAGCAAAGCCAGCATCATTAGAAGCAGCTGGTTGCAAAAGCAAGAGATTGCGGTCATCTCCATGAGCTTGAAGAGCCAATTTCCCGTCCGCTGCACAAGTAATCGTCACTTGATAGAGGTCATCCACCAAGGCTTTGGCCAAATCAACAGTCGCCACACTTTCAGGCGAATTTCCACTACGAGCAAAAGATACAAGGACAGTCGCCACATCTTTTTTCAAATAAGTTTCTGGATTGGCAACGATATCTGTTGTCGCAATAGCATTGAAATTCCATTTGCGTTCGTCGTAGACTTCCTTAAAGTAAGGTACCAAAGTATCTCCCACATAAGCAGAAGTCCCAGCACCTGTCAAGATAACCTTGATATAGTCATGTTTATCAGCAATCCCTTGTAGGAAGGTTGCAATTTCTTCACGTTGTGCTTGATAAGATTCAAAAGCTTCTTTCCATACATCTGGTTGTTGGTAGATTTCACGTGTAGTGATTTCTGCACCCAATTCGATCAAGTCTTCTTTTGTATAATGTAACATTGAGTTCCTCTTTTTCTATTAAATATGGGAATGGGAGTAAGCCCCATTCCCATGTATATTCTATATAAGTTGTTCTAACGATTTTCACGTTATCACATCTTATTGAATCGAGTTCCAACTAAAATCTTTAGGAAAAAGATCGATTATCGTCGGAGCATCGCTCCATCCTCCTATCGCCTATTTTCCCTATGATTTTCAAGTTGTCACATCTTATTCATCTTCGTCATCATCGAAGCCTGCTAACAGGTCATTAACTTTCACAATGCTTTCTGCAGCACGGCTCTTGTAGTCCGCATCTGCGCCTGTAAGACTCGCATTGATAAATTCAATCACCATTGGAAGATTCATCCCTGCGTAAAGGTCAATATCACGACCTTCCATAATCAAACGACTTACCACGTTACATGGTGTTCCACCGAGAAGATCCGCAAAGACTAGGAAATCATCCAATCCTTCAATAGCAGCTTCAAATTTTGCAGTAAATTCTTCTGGGCCATCTTCTGGAAGAAGAGCCACTGCATGAATATTGTCTTGTGGACCCATGATCATTTCTGTGCTACCTTTAAGCTCTTCACAGAAACGACCATGACTCACCAAAATTAATGATTTAGCCATAAATTATGCGCCCATTCCAAGTACAAATTTACCAAAGGCAGATAGAGCCAAGGCAAGTGCGATAATAATACCGATAGCTTTAGTAGAGTTCATACCTTTCTTACCAAGCAACCAGAAGATAAAGGCAGTAAAGATTGCTGGAAGCAAGCGTGGGAAGATTGAGTTCAAGATGTCTTGGAAGTCAATCATTTTCTCACCGATTGCCCATTTGTAAGAAATTTCAAAGTTGATCATTGTTGCTACAAGAGCACCCATCATGAAGACACCAAGTACAGATGCAGCGTCAATCAAAGCTGTCAAAGTACTTTGCATGTTGTTGATAAGGTTAACCCCTTCTTTGTAGGCAAATTCCAACTGTTTCCAACGGAAGATGTCATACGCTACTGCAACTGCGATCCAAAGGAAGATACCCCATGGTTGGCCAGCGATAGCCATAGTTGCTGCGATAGATCCCATGATAGCAGGTACAAGGGAACCAAAGATTGTATCTCCAAGAGGAGCGAATGGTCCCATCAAACCTGTCTTGATACCGTTAACGGCATCTTTTGAACCTACACCATCTTTTTCTTCCATGGCAAGGTCAAAACCAGCGATAATGGTATGGAAGAATGGCGAAGTATTGAAGAATTGAGTATGAACTTTCATCATTTCTTTCAATTCAGGAGTTCCATCCCCATACATTTTACGCAATTGAGGCAAGATCATGTAAAGGTAACCAGAAGCTTGCATACGTTCGTAGTTCCAACCTAATTGGAAAGTAAACAAGCTACGTTTGTTGATTTGATTAAAATCTTCTTTTGTAAGTTTGTAATTAGAATTCGTCATCTTCGATTTCCCCACTTTCTGATGGTGTAGAAGGTGCTGCTACAGCTACTTTTTGGCTATTTTTGAAGTGAAGCACTGCAAGGAAGATACCTACGATAGAGATACCGATCATAGACAAACCTTTGAAGTTGTTCACGAAACCAATTTTTTCAGCAACATCTTTCGGTAGAGTACCTACGATACCAGCAACAGCGCCACCAAGACCTGTTACATATGAGTAAAGAACAGTCAACATAGCTGTCAAACCGAATCCCATAGCAAGGTAGTGAAGGTTACGTTTAACTGGAAGGTAACGAAGCAAGATTGCAAATCCAAGACCTGGAAGCATACGACCTGCAAGTGTCAAACCATCCGCAACCCATTTGTAGGCTTCAACTAAGTCTACTACTGATTGTACAAAGGCACCACCAAAGGCAAGCGCGAAGAAGACTGGGAGGGCACGAGATAAAGCCCAAGGAATCGCACCAAGTAGGTAGTTGCGTTCAATACCTTTATAGTCAAAGCGTTCGATTGCAGCATCCACACGGTGAGCGAAGAAAGTAGTTGTCATACGTCCAAGAACGTCGAAGTAAGTCAAGAGAGCTGCTACTGGCACAGCGATTGTTGTAATCGCAAGTGCTGTATCAATTCCTTGTGAAACAGAGAAGGCTGTCGCAAGAACCGCACCAGAAGTTGCGTCGATACGAGAAGCACCACCGAAGGTACCAACCCCAAGAACGAACAATTGCAAGTTACCACCGATAAGCAGACCAGTAGTCACATCTCCCATAATTAAACCAGTAATGAAACCAGCAAATACAGGGGAACCTGCAGATGAAACGATCGTCAACTCATCACAGATTTGATAAGCTGAGTACAAAGTGAGAAGTAAAATTTGCCACCATTGTATCATAACAATGACCTCCTAAAAATTTTTTCCTATTTTAATAAGCTCAAAAAGTCTGAAATTGGATCATTTGGAACCATTTGAGCAGTAAGTTTAACACCTTTTTCTGCCAATTTGTGGAAATCTTCCACATCCTTATCCACTACGTTGATAGAACGTGTGATAGCGCGAGTTTCTGGTGTTTGAGACATATTCCCAACATTAAGGGTTTCAAGTGGTACACCTGCTTCTACCAAACCAAGGAAACGGTCTGGTTTACGAGCCACGATAAAGAGACGTTGGCTATCGTATTTACCAGCAAGAATATTGGCTGCCGCTTTCTCAATTGGCAAAATACTCAATTTTACACCTGGTGGTGTCGCAAGTTTCAAACCACTCTTTTCAACGTCGTTGTTGACAACTTCGTCATCTACAACCATAATACGTGAAACATTTAGTTTCCCAGCCCAAAGATTGGCTACTTGTCCGTGGATCAAACGTCCATCGATACGGCATCCTACAATTGTCATAAATTTTCCCCCTTTATGTGTTTTAGTGTAGGTTTACGAGTTAAATGAATCTCTTCTTTATATTCACCCTCTGTTTCAAAGATGATGATGCGGTTGGCACCTTCCTTGAGATAGCTATGAGGGATATAAAGCGAGAGTGTTGGGCCGACATTCCAAAAACGTCCTAAATTCTGCCCATTGACAAAGGCAACTCCCTTACCAAACTCAGACAAGTCTAGGTAAGTATCTTTTGGCTCTTGGACTGTAAAGTCATAAGCGTAAAAGGCTGGTTGTCCTTCTGCCCATCCTTTTGAAAAATCAATTCTCTCAGGATTATCTAGTGGGAGTGGATAGTGTTTCCAGTTTAGTAAGAAATGCAAATCCTTACAAACCCCTGTCCGAATTCCCTTACGTTGCGTGTCCGCTAAGAACTTGTGACCATAGTTGACACGCCCCATATTTTCTATCAAGATATCCAATCTAGACAGCGCTTTCTTTTCTCCTTGATAGAAAATATCTTCCCCAATTTCTGTCTGATATTGGGTTTCAACCCACTGACCATCGACATAAAGCTGAGCTCTATCTCGACCATCAATGATACGAAGTCTTTCTTCTTCTGCATCCCAGTTTGTTTCTGTTCGATAGAGTAAGTAGCCATAACTTTGTCCCAACTCCTCCATCTTTTTAGGATAGAGACTTTCTACTGGACTAGACAAGCTATCTAAGGTTTCAAACAAGGAAACTTTTTCAACCAGTGGAATAGCATCCAACTCCATACTCTCTTTGTAGAGTGGTTCCAACTGCGGATACTCTGGGAAATGTGTTGCCATCATCTTCTTAACTGCCAGATATTTGGCAGTTGGATTTCCTTCTTCATCAAGAAGAGCGTCGTAGTCATACGATGTAACTTGTGGCAAGTCCAAAGTTCCTCGAGCTGAGCAACCATTCATGAAGCCAAAGTTTGTACCACCATGGAACATGTACAGATTGATGGAGCCTTGTTCCAAAACCTCTCGAACTGCATCTGCCAATTCTTTTGGATCCCGTGTGATAATCGGTTCTTTCCAACGGTTGAACCAACCATCCCAGAACTCCATACACATAAGTGGCCATTTCTTGCCATGCTCGTCAAAGAATTCCTGCATCTGTGAAAAGTTGTAAGGTGCCTTAGAACCAAAGTTCCCTGTTACAAAGAGATCATCTTCGATTAAGGTTCCAGCTTTCAGAGTTGCTCTCCATGGACCGTCTGATGTAAAGAGGGGACAGGTTACGCCACGCTCTTCCATCAAGTGTCGAATCGCTCTCAGGTAAGCCTTATCTTCTCCGTAAGAACCATACTCATTTTCAACCTGCATCATAAGGATATTGCCACCCTTGTCCAACAAATGTGGGACCAGTCGTGACAAGAGCTGGTCATAGTAGCGACCGACAGCTTCAATATAGGCTGGGTCTGATGAACGAATCCTCATATCTTTGGTTAAGAGCCAAGCCGGTAAACCACCAAATTCCCACTCCGCACAGATAAATGGTGACGGACGTACAATAGCATAGAGGCCTAAATCTTGTGCTATTTGGAGAAATCTCTCCAAATCCAGAGCTCCTTCAAAGTTAAACTCACCCTCACGGGGTTCGTGTAGATTCCAAGCAACGTAAGTCTCTACCGTGTTAAAACCAAGAGCCTTCAAGTTGTAGAGCGAATGAGACCAATCTTCTGGCGGAATCCTAAAATAATGAATGGCGCCGGACAGAATCTTGAACGGTTTTCCATCTAAATAGAAATCGTCCCTAATCTCAAATCGTGTCATATTATTACCTTCTGACAATTAAAGTTCACGCTTTCATTTGTTGATATAGTAAATATATCTCAATATCCTGCATTTGTCAATAGGTTTTCACAATTTTTTTCATTTTTTACCAACTTTTACACAAAAAAATTATAAAGATATAGATTTTACAGACATAGAGCTTCAAATAGCTAGCATGTATAAAAATGTATAAAATCTCCTTTTTTATATGTAAATTAACCTTATAGTCTATTATTCTAATTTTTTTATTCAAAAGACTACTATTCTTTCCGTTTTTATGGTAAAATCTTTAACGGAGAAGGAAAATCGAGGTGAAATTATGGCAATTCCAAAATATCAATATATAAAAGATGAATTAAAGAACAAAATCATCTCTGGGCAATTTGCAAGTGGAGATAAATTTTACACTGAAGCTGAATTGATTGCAATGTATGATGTTAGTTCTATCACAGTTGTCCGTGCCTTAAACGACCTTGCCAAAGATGGTTATATTGTCCGCCAACAAGGAAAGGGTACATTCGTTTCACGCGCACGCAAACACAAACTCGTAGAGTTTTCAGATGTAGAAGTTTTTGAAACTAAAGATGATAAGGTGACCGTCCTTTCTATTGAACGCGGAAATAAACTAAACTACTTGGAAAAACTTGGATTACGTGGTGATCAGTTCTACTACAAGATTGAACGTGTCCGCGAAACAAATGGTGTCGCATACATCTACCACACATCATATATCCCAGAACAATACATCAACGCAAATTATCCAAATCTTGAATATTATAGTTCTATCTATAACCGTTTCAAATCAGATTACCACATTCACATGAATGATGAACATTTTGAAGAAATCAATGAAATAGCATTTCCAACTCCAGAACATGCGGCTTCGGTCCTCGGAGTCGATGAGCAATTCCCAACCGTTTTACAAACCAAGACTACTAAGCTAGAGTCTACTGGTCAAGTTCTCGCTTACAGCGAAACTTATAAACGAGCGGATTATTACAAAATCAAATTCATTTCATGTGACCGTGATCACTAAGAATAAAGCCTAAGCCTAATCGCTTGGGCTTTTTTCTATACATATTATACCACAATAATAAGAAAGCGCTTACTTTTTGTATGACCTTCTATATTTTGTAGAATATTTTATAGAAATAGGATTGAATTACACTACATATGCATATGTTAATAAATAGAATTCTTTATTTAATTTTTATTAGTTTTTATACTTATTATAGTTTTCCATCGTCTCCTCTTGACTCTTGTTAATATAAGAAATAAAATAAGGGTGTTGTTTTATGTAAACGCTATCAATATAAAATACAATCAGGAGGTTTTGCAATGAAACAAGAAAAACAACAACGTTTTTCCATTCGTAAATACGCTGTAGGAGCAGCTTCTGTTCTAATAGGATTTGCTTTCCAAGCACAAGCTGTTGCAGCCGATGGGGTTACTCCTACTACTACGGAAAAACAACCGACCATCCATACGGTTTCCGATTCCTCTCAACCATCCGAAAATCGGACTGAGGAAACACCTAAAGCAGAGCTTCAACCAGAAGCTCCAAAAACTGTAGAATCAGAAACTCCATCTACTGATAAGCTAGCTAGTCTTTCAAAAACAGAGGAAAAACCACAAGAGGAAGTTAGTTCAACTCCTAGTGATAAAGAAGAAGTGATAACTCCAACTTCTGTTGAAAAAGAAGCTGCCGATAAAAAGGCAGAAGAAGCTAGCCCTAAAAAGGAAGAGCAGAAAGAGGCTAATTCTAAAGAGTCGGATACAGACAAGACTGATAAGTCAGAATCTGACAAGGATAAACCAGCTAAAAAAAATGAAACGAAAGCAGAGGCTGATAAACCAACAACAGAGGCAGGAAAGGAACGCGCTGCAACTCAAAATGAAAAATTAGCTAAACGAAAAATCGTTTCAATTGACGCTGGACGTAAATATTTCTCACCTGAGCAGCTCAAAGAAATTATTGATAAGGCGAAAGAATATGGTTATACAGACCTCCATCTCTTAGTAGGTAACGATGGTCTCCGTTTCATGTTGGATGATATGTCTATGAAAGTGGGCGATAAAACCTACTCAAGTGATGATGTCAAACGTGCTATTGAACACGGAACAAACGCTTATTACAATGATCCAAATGGTAACCATCTAACTGAAAGTCAGATGACAGATTTGATTAATTATGCCAAAGATAAAGGAATTGGAGTAATTCCAACTGTCAATAGTCCTGGACATATGGATGCTATGCTCCATGCTATGAAAGAACTTGGCATTGAGAATCCTAACTTTGATTATTTTGGTAAAAAATCTGAACGAACTGTTGACTTAAATAATAAACAAGCAGTCGATTTTACTAAAACTCTGATTGACAAATACGCTAACTACTTCTCTAACAAATCTGAAATTTTCAATATTGGACTAGATGAATATGCCAATGATGCGACAGATGCTAAAGGTTGGAGTGTGCTTCAAGCTGATAAATATTATCCAAATGAAGGTTACCCTGAAAAAGGATATGAAAAATTCATCTCTTACGCTAATGACCTCGCTCGTATTGTAAAATCTCACGGTCTCAAACCAATGGCCTTTAACGACGGTATCTACTACAATAGCGACACAAGCTTTGGTAGTTTTGACAAAGATATCATCGTTTCTATGTGGACTGGTGGTTGGGGGGGCTACGACGTTGCTTCTTCTAAACTACTAGCTGAAAAAGGTCACCAAATCCTTAATACCAATGATGCTTGGTACTACGTTCTTGGACGAAACGCTGACGGCCAAGGTTGGTACAATCTCGATCAGGGACTCAATGGTATTAAAAATACACCAATCACTTCTGTTCCAAAAACAGAAGGAGCTGATGTTCCATTCATCGGTGGTATGGTAGCCGCTTGGGCTGATACACCATCTGCACGTTATTCCCCATCTCGCCTCTTCAAACTCATGCGTCATTTTGCAAATGCCAACGCTGAATACTTCGCAGCAGACTACCAGTCTGCTGAACAAGCACTGAAAGAAATTCCAGCAGACCTCAAGCGCTACACAACAGAAAGTGTTACTGCTGTCAAAGAAGCTGAAAAAGCCATCCGTTCACTCGATAGCAATCTCAGCCGTGCTCAACAAGACACGATTGATCAAGCAATCGCAAAACTTCAAGAAGCTATTAGTCAGCTAATCTTCACCCCAGAAGCTCAAAAAGAAGAAGATGCTAAACGCGAACTTGAAAAACTTAATAAGAATAAAGTCATTTCCATCGATGCAGGTCGCAAATACTTCTCTCTAGATCAACTCAAACGTATCGTAGATAAGGCTAGCGAACTCGGCTACTCTGATGCCCATCTCCTTCTAGGAAATGATGGTCTTCGTTTCCTACTCGATGATATGACCATTACTGCCAACGGAAAAACCTATGCTAGTGATGACGTTAAAAAAGCTATTATCGAAGGAACTAAAGCTTACTACGACGATCCAAACGGTACTGCGTTGACACAGGCAGAAGTGACAGAGCTTGTTCAATATGCTAAGGAAAAAGGTATTGGTCTAATCCCCGCTATCAATAGTCCTGGACATATGGATGCCATGCTGGTTGCCATGGAAAAACTTGGCATCAAGAATCCTAAAGCCAACTTTGATAAAGTTTCAAAAACAACAATGGACCTTGAAAATCAAGAAGCCCTTAACTTTACCAAAGCCCTTATCGGTAAATACATGGATTACTTTGCTGATAAATCAAAGATTTTCAACTATGGTACCGATGAATATGCCAATGATGCGACAAATGCCCAAGGTTGGTACTACCTCAAATGGTATGGACTCTATAACAAGTTCGCAGATTATTCTAACAGCCTAGCTGCTATGGCTAAGGAAAGAGGGCTTCAACCAATGGCCTTCAACGATGGCTTCTACTATGAGGACAAGGACGATGTTCAGTTTGACAAAAATGTCTTGATTTCTTACTGGTCTAAAGGCTGGTGGGGTTACAATCTTGCTTCACCTCAATACCTAGCAAGCAAAGGTTATAAATTCCTTAACACGAATGGAGATTGGTACTACATTCTCGGTCAAAAACCAGAAGATGGTGGTGGTTTCCTCAAAAAAGCTATTGAGAATACTGGAAAAACACCATTCAATCAACTTGCTTCTACTAAATATCCTGAGGTAGACCTTCCAACAGTTGGTAGTATGCTTGCTATCTGGGCAGATAAACCAAGCGCTGAATACAAGGAAGAAGAAATCTTTAAACTCATGACTGCCTTTGCAGACCACAACAAAGACTACTTCCGAGCTAATTACAATGCTCTCCGTGAAGCAGTGGCTAAAATTCCTACAAACTTAGACGGATACAGCGCAGAAAGCCTAGCAGCCCTCAAGGCAGCAAAAGATGGACTCAACCTTAACCTCAACCGCAGCAAACAAGCTGAACTAGACGCACTAGTAGATAAACTAAAGACTGCCCTTAAAGGTCTGAAACCAGCTGCAACGCATTCAGGAAGCCTAGATGAAAATGAACTGGCTGCTAACGTTGAAAACCGACCAGAACTTCTTGTGAAGACAGAAGAAATCCCGTTTGAAGTTATCAAGAAAGACAATCCAAATCTCCCAGCTGGACAAGAAAAAGTTGTCAAAGCTGGAGTTCTAGGTGAACGTACTTCTTACATCTCTGTTCTTACAGAAAATGGGAAATCAACAGAAACCGTTCTTGATAGCCAGGTAACCAAAGAAGCTGTGAACCAAGTTGTCGAAGTTGGTGCTCCTGTAACCCACAAGGGTGATGAAAATGGTCTTGCACCAACTAGTGATGCAAAACCTAGACTAGATGTCCAAGAGGAAGAAATTCCATTTACAACCATCACTCGTGAAACTGATCAATTGCCTAAAGGACAATCCCGTGTCGTAACAGAAGGTGTAAACGGTCGTATGAGTCATTTCCATTCTGTAACTACGGCTGCAGACGGAACTGAAGTTAGAACATTGGTTACCAGTGTCGTAGCGCAGGAAGCTGTTACACAAGTAGTCGAAGTCGGAACTCTGGTAACACATGTAGGCGATGAAAACGGACAAGCAGCTGTCAAAGAAGAAAAACTAGCACAAGAAATCCCAAGTGTACCAACTCCTGCGACAGAAGAAAAATCAGTACTAGAGATTCCAGGCAAATCGGCTCCAACAACTGTTCCTGCTGAGGAAAACAAAGCTCTTTCTCAAGATCCAGCTCCTGTGGCAACAGAGAAAAAACTTCCTGAAACAGGAAGTCACCATTCTGCAGGACTAGTAGTCGCAGGACTCATGACCACACTAGCAGCCTATGGACTCACTAAACGAAAAGAAGACTAAGTCTTTTGGATAAAAAATAAACAGCGAGATTGTGAACCTCGCTGTTTATTTTTTAATTAATCACCAAGTCCAAGACGTTCAAAGATATCATCCACTCGTTTGGTATAATAAAGAGGGTTGAAGATTTCATCGATTTCCTCTTGTGTCAAACGTGATGTCACTTCTGGATCTGCTTCAAGAAGGGGTTTGAAATCCACTTGATTGTCCCAAGAGTAGGCTGTTTTTGGTTGCACCAAATCATAGGCTTGCTCACGGGTCATACCTTTCTCAATCAAGGTCAACATAGCACGTTGGCTAAAGATAAGACCAAAAGTAGAGTTCATGTTGCGGATCATATTTTCTGGGAAGACCGTCAAGTTCTTGACGATATTTCCAAAACGGTTAAGCATGTAGTCAATCAAAATGGTTGTATCTGGTGTGATGATACGCTCAGCTGATGAGTGTGAAATGTCACGTTCGTGCCAGAGAGCTACGTTTTCATAAGCCGTAATCATATGACCACGGATAACACGCGCCAGACCAGTCATATTTTCAGAACCGATTGGGTTGCGTTTGTGAGGCATAGCAGATGAACCTTTTTGTCCTTTGGCAAAGAACTCTTCCACTTCGCGCTGTTCAGACTTTTGCAGGCCACGAATCTCAGTCGCCATACGCTCGATTGAAGTCGCAATGCTAGCAAGAACTGCAAAGTACTCAGCGTGAAGGTCACGAGGAAGCACCTGTGTAGAGATTTCTTGAGCACGGATACCCAGTTTGTCACAGACGTATTGCTCTACGAATGGTGGGATATTGGCAAAGTTCCCAACCGCACCAGAAATCTTACCAGCTTCCACTCCAGCAGCCGCATGCTCGAAACGCTCGATGTTGCGCTTCATTTCGCTATACCAAGTCGCCAATTTAAGACCAAAGGTTGTAGGCTCAGCGTGCACACCGTGGGTACGACCCATCATGATGGTAAACTTGTGCTCCTTAGCCTTATCAGCGATGATGTTGGTGAAGTTTTCAAGGTCACGACGGATGATGTCATTGGCCTGCTTGTAGAGGTAACCATAGGCAGTATCCACCACGTCGGTAGAAGTCAAACCATAGTGAACCCACTTGCGCTCTTCACCAAGAGTCTCAGAAACCGCACGCGTGAAAGCCACCACATCGTGGCGTGTCTCTTGCTCAATCTCTAAAACACGGTCGATGTCAAAGTCTGCCTTCTCGCGAATCAAAGCCACATCTTCCTTAGGGATTTCTCCCAACTCAGCCCATGCCTCGTCAGCCAAGATTTCCACCTCAAGCCAAGCACGGTATTTATTTTCTTCACTCCAAATGTTCGCCATCTCAGGGCGTGAGTAACGGTTGATCATAGTTTTTCTCCTTATCTACATATTTATTTTTAAGTTTTTGAGACTCAGATTCGTCTAATGATAGATTCATTTACATCTTCACCCAATCTCATCACATGTTTCATTTTACGATTGTCACTTATTCACCGCCCACTCCGCTGCTTTCTCTGCATGGATCACCGTGGTGTCGTAGAGAGGCAGGTCGGTGTCGGATTGCTTGACGAGGAGACCAATCTCGGTACAACCCAAGATAACAGCTTCAGCGCCTGCTTTTTTCAAATCATCTATAACAGCAAGATAAGCCTGTTTTGAGCTTTCTTTGATGTTCCCTAGGCAAAGTTCGTCATAAATAATTCGATTAACCTCTGTAATGCCAGCTTGATCTGGAATCAGCACTTCTAACCCAGACTCTATTAATTTCTCCTTGTAAAAATCTTGAGTCATGGTGTATTTGGTTCCTAGGAGGCCGACTTTTTGAATACCGTCAGCCAGCAAGGCCTGCGCAGTTGCCTGCGCAATATGCAAGATTGGAATCGTAATCTGTTCTTGTATCTGCGGTGCAACCTTGTGCATGGTGTTGGTGCAAATAACGATGAAATCCGCACCTGCTTGCTCCAAGCGCTGAGCAATATCTGCCAACAGTTGACCACTTTTCTCCCAGTCTCCGACTGCTTGGTAATGCTCAATCTCTGCAAAATCAACACTGTAAAGTAGAATCTTAGCTGAATGCAAGCCACCCAGCTCTTTTTTGATGGTTTCGTTGATGATTTGGTAGTAAGATGTGGTACTTTCCCAACTCATACCACCAATCAGACCGATAGTTTTCATAGACTAATCAAATTCCTCCTTGCTTATAGCTACCGACGGATAATGTGGCAGGGTGTTAAGGTCAGTATCCAGCGGCAAGTCGTAGATTGCCAAATAATTGTCTGGATACTGAGCTGTCAGTTCTTGATATTTGGCCTTTACTGTTTCCTGGTCGCTACTAGCAAAGAGCACTTCCACAACAGCAATTTCTTTTCCTTCTTCCACAAAAGCATTAACGATGATTTGAATCATAGTCTTCACCTAAAAATCAATCCCTTCCCCAAACTCAGCCACACTATCCGGCACATCACTAAACAAAGTCACATGCCCCATCTTGCGATTGTGTTTCGCTTCTATTTTACCATACATGTGGAGGTGGGCGCTTGGATTTTCTGTGACATATTTTTCAGCGGCCTCGACATGCTGGCCGAGGACATTGAGCATGACAGCCGGAGCATGCAGCTTGATAGTTGGTAATGGTGCTCCCAGAACGCCCAAGATATGGGTCTCAAACTGGGAGAAGTCGCAGGCTTCGATAGAATAGTGCCCAGAGTTGTGTGGACGTGGAGCAATCTCATTGACGATGATGTCGTCAGCGGTCGCAAACATTTCCACGCAGAGCGTTCCAGAAAGATTGAGTTGATCAGCAATTTGCACTGCCATTGCTTTAGCCTTGTCAGCTAAACTTGCTGAAATGCGAGCGGGCACAATGGTTTTTGAAAGAATGTTGTTGCGGTGGATATTTTCCTGAACTGGGAAAACCGTCACATCCTTGTCATTCCCTGACACGATGACAGAAATCTCCAGGTCAAAGTTAACGAATTCTTCCAAAACGCAGTCTGCTGAGTCGGCTAGTGCATAAGCTTCTTCCAAGTCTGCTTCCGAGCGAATAACCTTTTGCCCATGCCCGTCGTAGCCACCAGTCGCCGTCTTTAGGACATAGTTTTTAGATAGGTCGATGTCTGCCAAATCTTGGCTAGAAGTCACAACCTTGTAAGGTGCAACGGTGACTTTGGCCTTGTTTGAGAGAAAATCCTTTTCAAAAATGCGATTTTGAGAAATGCGGAGCAAGTCCGTTCCTTGAGGGAGTTGCCCATCCTTGATAACAGCATCCAAACCGTCGGCATCCACATTTTCAAACTCATAAGTGAGGACATCGCAACGCTCCGCCAACTGGCGAAGAGCGTCCACATCATTATAAGGAGCCACGATAATTTCCGCCACGCGAGAGGCCGGGCAGTCCGCAACAGGATCCAGCGCAATAACCTTGTGCCCCATGTAGATAGCAGAAATAGCCATCATCTGACCAAGCTGACCGCCACCGATTATTCCGATTGTTTTAGATGAGCTCATTTGTAGACTCCTCTGCGATTTTTCCTTGTTCTTCTGCGAAATCTGCCAAAGCTGTCGCGATAGCCTGATCTTCTACTGAGAGAAGACGGAGGGCAAAGAGGGCCGCATTGGTCGCTCCTGCTTCACCGATAGCCATAGTCGCAACAGGTACGCCACCCGGCATTTGCACGATAGAGTAGAGTGAATCCACGCCACTAAGGGCACGCGATTTGACAGGCACCCCGATGACAGGAAGGGTTGTTTTCGCTGCGACCATACCTGGCAAATGGGCTGCGCCACCAGCACCTGCGATAATGACCTTAGTACCACGGCTACGAGCCTCCTCCGCATGTCTGAACATGAGGTCTGGTGTCCGGTGGGCAGAAACAACTTTCTTTTCGTAGGCTACACCGAAGCGGTCTAAAACTTCAGCTGTTTTTTGCATGGTTGCCCAGTCGGATTTTGAGCCCATGATGATGGAAATAATTGGTTTAATCATAATTTTTCCTTTTTTTCTTTTTTGATAATGGTCTTAGGTGGTGGGGACGGAAGCAAACCTTCGGTTTCATTCCTAAACTTTGAGCCTAAGGTCTCAAAGTTTCCCCCGACCAGAACATTTACTGTTCTGGTCTTTTCACCACGGCGACCATTATCTTAGTTTGGCTCGCTTTCGCTCGCCATGACAATTTTTGTGTCTGTTAATCTTTTATAGCCTTGCTTCCGATATCTGTTCGGTAGAAGAGTCCTTCTGTTTTTTGTTTGTTGAGTTCGCTGTAGATGGTATCTTGGGCTTCTTTAACGGTATCGGCTGTGGTAACCAGCATATAAACTCGTCCGCCGTTGGATAGCAATGCTCTGCTATTTTCTGCAGACTTAGCCCCTGCATAGTAGGTGATGATGTCGCCATCGGTCTTGGCTGGAAGTTTGACTCCCTTCTCATAATCCAGCGGGTAGCCGTTTGATGCGACAACTACACCCAGAGTCACACCCTTGTCCGTCCATGTGATGTTTGGCTCCTGGCCATCGAGGATATCCGTAATATTTTGTGCAAAATCAGATGTTAAACGAGGCAAGATAATTTGCGTTTCAGGATCTCCAAAACGAGCGTTGAACTCGATAACCTTAGGGCCGTCAGCTGTCAAGATAAGACCTGCGTAAAGGACACCCAGATAAGGGCGACCTTCCTGAATCATCCCTTCAAGGACTGGCTTGACAATAGTCTCAACCGCTGTGGCAACCGCGCTCTCTGACAAGTGAGGAACTGGCGCATAGGCACCCATCCCTCCCGTGTTAGGTCCCTTATCGCCATCGTAGGCACGTTTGTGGTCCTGAGCCGTTGGCATGATGTAGAACTTGTCACCATTGACAAAGGCAAAAAGTGAAAATTCCTCTCCTGCAAGAAACTCCTCGATAACCACACGCGCACCTGAGTCACCAAATTTATTGTCCAAAAGCATCTCGTGAGCGGCATCGACCGCTTGCTCAACCGTCTCCGCAACGACGACACCCTTCCCAAGCGCCAAGCCATCCGCCTTGACAACGATTGGAGCGCCTTTCTCCTCGATGTAGGCCCTGGCTTCCTCGAAATTTGAAAAGGTTCCATAGGTTGCCGTCGGAACGCCGTACTTGGTCATGATTTCCTTAGCAAAATCCTTAGACCACTCCAGCCCAGCCGCAGCCTTGGTAGGACCAAATGCCTTGAGATCTGCCGCATTGAAATCATCTACGATCCCAGCCGCAAGGGCATCATCTGGACCGATAAAGGTCCAAGCGATATCGTTGGCTTTTGCAAATTCAATCAATGCAGAATGTTCGGAAATAGAGATATTCACCAAATCAAGTCCATCTAAGGTCATACCGTCATTTCCAGGTGCCACGAAAACTTTCTCAACGTCTTTAGACTCTAATAACTTCTTGGCAATCGCATGTTCACGACCACCTGAGCCAACAACTAACAGTTTCATCTCTCAACCTCTTTTGCGAATTATTTACTAACATTATATCATAAACGTTCGTTTTAATCTTGTTTCGTTTCGCTTTTAAAGCAAAAAAAGGAAAGAAACTGTTTTCTTCCCTTCATGTTCTTAATGTCTAAAATGTCTCACTCCGTTATATATTCCTCTTTCAACACTTTAGCAATGTTCGGTTCCAATAAATTAACAAAATACCTTTTCAAATTTAAAATATTATCAACCTGTTCTTTATCTAACTTAAAAGAACGACCAGTTTGAGGTTCCTTTAATGTGCGTAATAGATCTTTGCCAATTGGCCATACTAATTTTCTTGCCTGTGGTTGAAAAGGGTTTACTCCCGTCCCTGGCATTATTCCCTCAATAAATCCATTTGAATTTGCTGTACTTGAACTTTTATTTATCAATGTGACAGTAGCAAATCCTAACGAAACTTCGCCAAATACAACAATAATGAAAGGGCGAATATCATACTCTGATTCACTGTTAGAATAATAATTAAGCTCCTTTTCAATCCCATATTTATACTTGTTGTTTTTAAAAATATTTTGTTTTAGTTTAACCACTGTTAAATCATCATTTAACGAATGCTCTTTACTATTAAATTCTATCAGACTGTCATTCTTTGAAAAAATCATAAATACATCTGGATTTGATCCAAATTCTCCTTCGAATGCTATAGAAGAGAAGGCATAAAAACCATGCTTGTAATCACCTCTAAGTTTCCATGACATAGTACTTTGACCAACTAAAGGAAAATGTATATTTTCAATCCTACTTTTTCTGATATATCTTCTTTTATTGATAACATTTATTAATTCTCTAAAATCCGGACTAATTCCAATGGTTGGTCCTGACAATGACATTCCAATATTTAATTTTATAGATGACATCTTAACTTATCCATTCTATCAATTTACCTAATTATATAGAGATACCAAGTTCTCGTATATTACTCATTTTCTTAATATCAAAAAATATACTCAAAATTTCAACTAATCCTTTATCCACATATAATAAAGACTAGTTAAACGTTAAGCAGCATTTCATTCTCAAGTATTCATTCAATTCTTCAGGTGTATCTGCACAATTAGTAAAAACAGTCATTATATTTTTATCATCAATCAAAAATTGATTTTTAAGAATTCCTCCATTCTTACTAACTACGGACAATATAAATTCCTTCAAAAACCATAATAGCTGTTTACCTCTAAAATAATATTCTATACAACCACGGTAGTCCTCTACAGCATTATCAAAAGTACTTCGTATATATTCTTTTTTATCCCTGAAATGACTCAACTCAGCTGTAAAATCCCTACCGTTCTTCTCACCCCCAATTTCAGATTTCTCCCTCAATCTTTCCTCATACATCCTCTCAAAATAATTGAAACTTATATCTTCAATTAATAATTCAATCTTATTATGCCTGATTTTAACGTAATTAACCGCATTATTTTTCAAATCTAACAAATTAAAGTCTACTTTAAATTCGTTCAAGTGACAACAAATGGCCCAAAGGTTCATCTCTGTTAGATAGTCAATAAATTCTCTATATCTTGCATTAAAACATCCCAATACTCTACCAAACTCCGGGTCATCATCATTTATTCCAAAATGTACTTTCAATATTCTTTTGATTGCTTCAGAACTCACATAAAAGTTCTCGACTGCATATTTTGGAGTCATATATATATCAGAATTAACTTGGTGATGTCCATAGTCTTTATCTATAAAAAATAATTTATTTTTTAATTTATAACCCTCCTCATGAGTAAATTTATTAACTAATTCCAACACCTTACTCTTGCCGCCAACTTCATACGTATTAAAATTTTCAGCAAACTGTTGTATTCGACAATCATAATATTGCCTATCTTTTCCTTCATAAAACACAAAATATCTATTTGGATTATTTTTTACATCTCTCGTATACTTTTCCCATACAACTGAAGGTTCTTTTAAACTTTCTTGATGATTTTTTATTGTTACTGATTTCAAATTATTCTCCCCTTACTTAAAAGGTGATCCACCATTGCCTTCATTTTCTAATTGGAACATGATTTCATTCTTGTGAATTTGTTTAGATTCTACAATATACTTATCAATTTCCTCTGCATAATCTAGCATGTTACTATAAATAAATGGAGAGTGAGTTACTGCGACTAAAAATGCACACTTTTGAGCTTGAGAAATATCATAGATAAACTCCTCTTGCCAAGGTACTGATAATGATATTTCTGGTTCATCAAATAGAATTATAAGATCCTTTTCATCCTCTAAGAAAATTTTGGAAAAAGTTGAAATTAATTGTTTCTCTCCTGACGAAAGATTTCTTAACTTAATAAAACTTTCAGTACTTTCTCCTTTGTTATTGGTTCTTTTTATTCCCAACTCTAATAACTATGGGTTGTAAAAATATTTTTTTCCAAAGAAATATTTATTTACTCTCTCAGTAAATTCATTAATTTTGCTATCAATATTTTCTAAAACTTTATAATTATCAATAATACTCATGACTAAATAATTTAGATATACATCGCTATGCAATTCTCCGTTTTTAATTCTATCTAAAATATTAGATTTAGTTTCATCAGTGATTTTTTCTCCTAATCTAGAAAGTGCTATTTCAACTTTATGTGAATCAAAATCCTTACTAGGTACATCTTTTCCTTTATTAGCATTAGCAAATAGCTCTAACAATCTACTAATCATGACATCGTAGCTTTTATTGGTTTCCTTGCTAATTTTGTTTAATAAACTATCTATTTTTTCTTCAACATCTTCCATACCGAAATGTATTAATTCTCCGCTAGATTTATTATTAAACGTCCTTATTCCTGGTTCTTCTCTAGAAATAATATTGAATTCTTTTAAATCTTCCTCAATTCTTCTATAGGTTGGAAAGTATAATATTTTGTACCTATTTTTAAAGTCTTCTATCCTATGTATTAACTTCATGTAGCCAGAGGGAAAGACTCTGCTCAAAACTTCAGGTAGCATTACTACAATCATTTGCAAAGGATATTTTTGTAAAAGATGATATCTATCATAAATTGATGATACTTCATCAAACTTTAAATTTTTAGATTTATCTAGTCCTGATAAATCCGACACTAAATCCTGATTTTGTTTAATTCTTTCTACTAAATCAAACAACTCACGTTTAATATTTGAGGTTATATGGTTTGAATTCTGTATATTTATCTGAATAATTTCTTTTTTAGTAATCTGCAGTTGTTCTTCACCTTCAAATGTAATCTCGATACTATCAAAAACGAAGCTTTTTAATTTTTTATAATTTAAATCTAGTAAATAGTAAAGCATCGCAAGAATAGTAGTCTTACCAATACCATTTTCTCCAATATAAATAGTCTTATCATTCTTAAAGTCCAATTCAACATCATAATAATTATAAAGATTATTAATTTTAAATTTCTCAATTAAAGGCATACAACTACTCCTTAATAGTTTTATTTATTACAATTATACCAGAAAGCAAGCCTTAAGGCTTGCTTTCTACAAATATTATTATAACTAATTTTTATGATTTCACTTTGTCTTGAAACTGTTGAAATTTTAATGTCTAAAATGTCTCACGCCTGTGAAGACCATGGTCAAGCCGTATTTATCCGCAGCTTCGATAGATTCTTGGTCACGGACGGACCCACCCGGCTGGATGATGGCCTTGATACCTGCTTTGGCGATTTCTTCCACATTATCCGCAAATGGGAAGAAGGCATCCGAAGCAAGAACAGCGCCGTCCAGACGATCTTTAGCTTGGTCAATGGCAATACGAACAGAAGCCACACGGTTAGTCTGACCTGGACCAACACCCAGTGTCATGTGGTCGTTGGTCACGATGATACCGTTGGATTTGACATACTTGATGGCTTTCCAAGCAAACTCAAGTGCTATCGCTTCTGTCTCTATTGGCTGGCGTTTGGTCACCACTTGCCAGTCAGCTGGGCTTTCTTTGACCACGTCTTGGTTTTGCACAAGAAGTCCACCAACCACACCTATGTATTCTGCTTCCACTTCACTAGCATCTTGAGCATCAAATGGCAAAGCTAGGATGCGCAAGTTTTTCTTCTTAGTTGTCAAGATTTCAAGCGCTTCGTCCGTGTAGCTTGGTGCAATGATGATTTCAAGGAAAACACCATGCATTTTCTTAGCTGTCGCAGCATCTACTTCACGGTTGAGAACGACAATACCACCAAAGATAGACACTGGGTCAGATTCATAAGCGTAGTCCCAAGCCGTTTCGATATCCTCAGCTTGACCAATACCGCACGGGTTCATGTGTTTGATAGCCACAACTGTTGGACGGTCTTTGAAGTCACGTATGATATGGATAGCAGCATCAGCATCACGGATATTGTTGAATGACAATTCTTTGCCGTTAAGTTGTTTAGCTGAGGCAATGGAGTAATCCGTTGGCAAGGCTTTTTGGTAGAAGTCTGCGTTTTGTTGAGGGTTTTCACCGTAACGCATTGGTTGCTTGAGGTCATAGGTCAAAGTGAGTTTTTCAGGTTTTGCTTCACCGACTTGAGCTGTGAAATATTCTGCAATCAAGGCATCATAAGCTGCTGTGTGACGGAAAACCTTGGCTGCCAAACGTTGACGAGTTTCGTAAGTCGTTTCACCATTGGCCGACAACTCGTCCAAAACCACTACATAGTCAGCAGGGTCTACCACAACCGTTACGCTTGCGTGGTTTTTAGCTGCTGAACGAAGCATAGATGGCCCACCGATATCGATGTTCTCAACCGCATCCGCGTACGTCACGTCTGGTTTGAGAATCGTTTCCTTGAATGGGTAGAGGTTGACCACAACAAGGTCAATAAGCTCAATTTGGTTCTCCTTAGCAGCCTCTAGGTGGCTATCCAAGTCACGACGAGCTAAGAGTCCGCCATGAATATTTGGATGGAGAGTCTTGACACGACCGTCCATCATTTCTGGGAAACCAGTCACATCGTCGATGGCAATGGTGTCCACCCCAGCATTGTCAAGGGCAACTTTAGTACCACCAGTTGAGATGATATCCCAACCAAGTTTTTTTAGTTCTTGGGCAAATTCAACAATGCCCGCTTTGTCTGAGACGCTGATTAAGGCGCGTTTAGCCATTATTATTCTCCAATCTGAACTGGTTATTATAGCGTTCTACCCTGCATTTCGTTTCTTCTTCATCAAATTCTAGTGTGCACAAAGTTGGATTTTCCCCATCAAGATAAGCAATGAATGATAGCATCCCAAAACTTCTTGTTTTTTCGTCATAGGCACTCTCATATTGATTTACTGAATTATTAAAAATATAATCTCGAATAATAGATGGTAATTGGAATGTAAGTCTATATTGAACATAATTTCCATTTGGTCTAACTATCCATACATCATTCTCATTTTCATTCCATGTGATAGTTACTTTTTGATGTGGGTTTCTAAGTAGAGAATTACGAAACTCATCATCATTATCAGGTATAAATGCTATAATTTGTGAACTCTTTGTACTCGCTATATAAATACTTCTAACATTTTGCATTTGGTTTACAAATTCATTTACATCTGATAGCTGATAATCAAAATCAAACCATCTATCAAGTTGATTATAATTTAAATTATTAATCCACCTAGAAAAATCCTCTTTGAAATCATTAAAAACCCTACTACTAATATCATCATTGTTACGAGAAAACAATCTATCTACAATTTGATTTATAAAATCTCTAATCCAGCTATAATAACCAGACGATAGGTCTATTAACTTAATCTTATGAGCAAGAGCCAATCTTTGAGCATCACCTGTAAATCCTGATGTAGAAAAAATAGCATAGTTATAATTATATTTAGGTAATTTTAATTCTTCATTTGTCATTTTAACTGTAGAATAATTAGTATTTACATCTTGTAGAATACCTATTCCCATTCTAACTCTATCTATACCTACCTTATTACTTGTATAGAATTTAGCCTCTAAAAATAAACGTATAGGATGAGTAAATGGGGGTGTAATACGAAATGTTCCTAATGAGTCAAATTGGTGATAAGCACCTCTCCCCTTGATATTTAGACCATTCCTAGGTAAATTTACAATCTCATTATCCTCATTATCGGTACTCGTTACTAAATCATATCCGTTAACTTTTAATAACTTAGCCAGTACACTTTCTAATAAATATCCTTTGGCTTGTGGTTTTTTCATAATTTCCTCTCCACCCCTAGCCCATCCAAAACCTCTGGATACAACTTGTACTCTGCTTCATGAATGCGAGCTTCAAAACTGTCAATGGTATCATCAGCCAGCCGTGGCACACGCACTTGTTTGATAACCTTGCCTGTATCCACACCTGAATCCACCCAGTGAATGGTAACACCACTCTCAGCAACGCCAGCATTCCAAGCGTCCTCAATCCCATGAGCTCCTAGAAATTCTGGCAGGTAGGCTGGATGAATGTTGATAATTCGGTCCTCATAAGCTGACAATAAAGTTGGCCCAACGATTTTCATGTAGCCTGCTAGACAAACCAAGTCAATCTGGTGTTCTTCCAAGAGTTCGACAAGGGCTGCTTCGTAGTCTGCCTTGCTCTCAAACTCCTTGAGTTCAAAAACATAGGACAGAACGCCGAGTTTGTCTGCACGTTCGAGCACATAGGCATCACGATGGTCTGAAAAGACAAACTCTACTGGAAATTCTTCGGCAATCACCTGAAAATTTGAGCCATTACCAGAGGCAAAAACCGCTATTTTTTTCATTTGATGATGACACTTTCGTTTTCTTTCTTGACGATGCGACCAATTTCATAGACTGGTTCATCCAACAATTCCTTGACACGACCTACATTTTCAGGGTTAACTGCCAACATGAGTCCCACACCCATATTGAAGATTTCAAACATTTCTTTATGTTTGATTTCACCGTATTTCTCAAGAGCTTTGAAAATCGGTAAAACTGGAACCTTGTCTTCCTCAATCTCAGCAGCCAAGTCAGCTGCAAACATTCGAGGGACATTTTCGATAAAGCCACCACCAGTGATGTGGGCAATACCATTTACCAAGCCTTCCTTGATAAGTGGTAAGACAGCCTTGACATAGATACGAGTTGGCTCAAGAAGAACCTCCTTGAGTTGCTTGCCTTCCAATTCTGGCAAGATTTCCTCACCTGTATAATCCGCAAAGACACGACGGACGAGAGAGTAACCATTGGAATGAATCCCACTTGAAGCAAGTCCGAGAAGAACATCTCCTTCTGCCACCTTTGAACCGTCAATGATTTGAGATTTTTCAGCCACACCGACCGCAAAACCAGCCAAGTCATAGTCATCTTCGCCGTACATGCCAGGCATTTCAGCCGTTTCCCCACCAATGAGGGCAGCGCCTGCCTGCACACAACCTTCAGCCACACCAGCAACCACTTGTTCTAGCTTGGCTGGTTCATTCTTGCCAGTTGCAACATAGTCTAGGAAATAGAGGGGCTCCGCACCTGCAGCGATGATATCATTGACACACATAGCCACACAGTCCTGACCGATAGTATCGTGCTTGTCGTACTTGATAGCCAACATGAGCTTGGTTCCGACACCATCAGTTCCTGAAATCAAGACGGGTTCTTTAACCCCAGTCTTTGAAAGGTCAAACATACCACCAAAGCCACCAAGAGCTCCCATGACACCTGCACGCTCCGTACGAGCCACGTGCTTTTTAATCCGTTCAACAACTTCATAACCCGCTTCAACATCCACACCAGATTGAGCGTACGCATTTCTATTTGCCATTTTATTTTTCCTTTTCTTTAATGGAGAATCTGTCATCTATTTGTAAAAACTGGTCTTTTCTTCCAAACTTCTACGATAGTCTTCTTCATAGTCGTAGAGAGGCGTTGGGTAATCACCATCAAAATAAGCGACACAGAGACCACCATTTGGCGCATCCGTTTCAATTCCAATCGACTCAATCAATCCTTCAATAGAAAGATAGGTCAGGCTATCCGCCCCAATGATTTGGCGCGTTTCTTCGACCGTATGATTGGCCGCAATCAGCTCCTGACGGGTCTGGATATCAATTCCATAGAAGCATGGATAAGCTAGCGCTGGACTGCCAATAGCAACGTGAACCTCAGTCGCACCCGCTTCTTTCAAGAGCTGAACGATACGACGAGAGGTTGTTCCACGTACAATAGAGTCAT
This sequence comes from Streptococcus mitis, assembly GCA_032480835.1. GTDB lineage: Bacteria > Bacillota > Bacilli > Lactobacillales > Streptococcaceae > Streptococcus > Streptococcus mitis_DK. The sequence continues at coordinate 19,990 of JAWETZ010000017.1, read as the reverse complement.
CAATCATAACCACACGCTTGCCTTTTACAACACCAGAAACAGCAGATAGTTTCATCCGCACCCCTTGCTCTCGTAATTCTTGAGTCGGTTGGATAAAGGTACGTTGGGTGTATTGGTTCTTGATAAGACCCATTTCGTTTGGCAAACCGGACTCTTCCGCAAATCCCATGGCTGCGCTGAGTGAGGAATTTGGCACACCGACCACGATATCCGCCTCATGCTTGAATTCTCGCGCTAATTGGGCACCCATACGTTTACGTGCCGTATGGACATTGACACCGTGGATATTAGAATCAGGGCGGGCAAAGTAGATATACTCCATAGAACAGATTGCTAACTGAGTATCGTCTGTATAGCTATCATACTGGATGCCCTTGTCATCAATGATGACAATCTCACCTGGCTTCAAATCACGAATCCATTCAGCACCAATAACCTCAAAAGCACATGTTTCAGAGGAAACCACCACCGCTCCGTTGGCCATTTTCCCGATAGAAAGTGGACGGAAACCATTTGGGTCAAGAGCCGCAATCAACTTGTCTTCAAACAGTAAGATATAGGCAAAACCACCTTTGACAAGGCTGAGTGCCTCCTTGATTTTGCCCATCAGACTAGGATTGTGACTACGACGAATGAGGTGGGCTAAGATTTCCGAGTCCGAAGTTGCACTGAAAATGGCTCCTCTTTCTTCTAACTCTTTCTTAAGAGAGGTTGCATTGGTCAGATTCCCATTATGAGCCAAGCCAAACTGCATATCGTGAAAACGGAAGAGGAAGGGCTGAATATTATCTACAGAAGCTTCGCCAGCAGTCGCGTAACGCACATGCCCAATCGCACCAGTTCCTGTCAATTTATCCAAATTAGCAGGATTTCTGAAGACTTCTGATAGAAGGCCCATATCACGATGGCGCTTTAGTTTCCCTTGATCATTGGAGAGGATTCCTGCCCCCTCCTGACCACGGTGCTGAAGACTGTGGAGCCCAAAATAGGTCAATTTAGCAGCATCTGGATGTCCCCAGATACCGAAAACACCACATTCTTCATTAAGAGATTTTACTTCGTATGTCATTTTTTATACCTAATTTTCATTTGTGTATCATTCCTTTAGTAGCAGGGACGCTCTCAAATACTCCCTAACGAGCTACTGTGGAATGATACGGTCGGAGCTCGTTTCACTCACAAAATAAATCCTTCGCAATCATCATGAGCTAGAGCTACATGACTTTTACATTACTGATACTATCTATTAGAAAATCTGTAAGTCCTATTTTCCAGTAAAGTATTTAACCGCCGATGCGAAGAGGTGCTGATCTTTATTTCCTGGGATATTTTGGAAAAGACCGTCTTCATAACGTTCTGAGTGTCCCATCTTACCGATGATTTGACCGTTCTTGCTGGTAATTCCTTCAATGGCATGGATAGAACCATTCGGATTGTACTTAGAGTCCATACTTGGTTTGCCGTCAAAGTCAACATATTGGCTGAAAATTTGGCCATTGTCACGGAGTTCTGCAAATTCCTCAGCCGTCACGACAAACTTCCCTTCACCGTGCGAAACAGGAATAGCGTGGATATCGCCCACTTGCACCCCAGTCAACCACGGCGAGTTGGTATTGGCAATACGGGTTTCCACCATCTTGGCCACGTGTTGGTTGGCATCATTGTAGAAGAGGGTTGGGCTCGTACTGCTGGCATCTTCGAAGTTTCCGTATGGAAGAAGACCTGATTTGACCAAGGCCTGGAATCCATTACAGATACCGATGATCAAGCCACCACGAGCGATAAAGCTATCAATAGCTACACGCACTTTTTCATTAAGCAGAATATTGACAATAAACTTGGCTGAACCATCTGGCTCGTCCGCAGCTGAGAATCCACCTGCAAAAAAGAGGATGTTAGCCTTGCCGATGTTGTCAACCATGGTTTCAACTGACTTGACAATAGCCTCTTCATTCAAGGTCACGAATGGCACTAAGTTGACCTCTGCGCCTTCTTTTTCAAATGCCTTAGCTGAATCATACTCTGAGTTGGTTCCTGGGAAGACTGGAATATAAACCACAGGTTTTTCAACCTTTTCTTTGGCTTTAATCACAACATCTGATGCCACAGCTGGTACTTCAGCTAGTTCTTTGGCTTGGGCAAATTCTGTTGGGTAAACTTCTTCCAATTTGCCTTGGAAGGCACTGTCAAGCTTGTGTCCATCTAGCTTCACACCGTTGACAGTCAGTGTAAAGGCTGCACTTGTTTGACCGATTTTCTCTACTCCAGCAATTTCTTCAGGAGATGTGAAAACAAATCCACCCAATTGAGCTGTCAAAGCCGTTTCAAGTTCAGGCAAGTTTACCTCTGCACCGATATGGTTCCCAAAGGTAGCAAGAGCCAAGCTTTCAACCACACCACCGTATTTGACAGCTGATGCAGATGTTACTTTGTGTTCAGCTTGGATGGCTTCAAATTGAGCAAAGTTTTTCTTAATCAAGTCAAAATCAATCTCTGCAGAGAGGGCTTGCCCTGGGATGTAGTAGATGTTTTCACCATCACCCTTAAACTCTGGAGAATGCACCCTACGGCTATCTGCCGTTGTCACCCCAAAGGCAACCAAGGTTGGTGGTACTGTCAATTCTTCAAAAGTACCAGACATAGAGTCCTTCCCACCGATAGATGGCAAACCAAGTTGAATCTGAGCTTCAATGGATCCAAGGAGAGCAGCCACTGGTTGACCAAAACGCTCTGCTTGTTTATCCATACGCTCGAAATATTCTTGATAAGAGAAACGAGCCTTAGACCAGTTGGCACCAGCAGCAACCAAACGAGCGGTTGCTTCGATTACTGCATAAGCAGCGCCATGGTATGGAGACCATTCTGCTACATAAGGGTTGAATCCTTGCGCCATGACAGAAGCAGTTGTTGTCACGCCATGTTGGACTGGCAATTTCTGTACGGAAGCTTCAGTTGGTGTGATTTGGTAGCGACCACCGAGTGGGTGATTGACTGTTGAACGACCAACTGAGCTATCAAAGATAGTTTGCAAGCCTTTTTGACTAGCATGGTTCAGGTCAGCTAAGACTGCAAGCGTATCTGTTTCAAGGGTTTCGGCAGATGTTTGGCGTTCTTCTGGAAGCTTGACATCCTTGTCAACCACCTTAGCATCTACAACCACACGCACACCGTTTGTATCAAGGAAACGACGTTCCAAATCAACGATGGTTTCACCATTCCAGTGCATGACAAGGTTTGGTTTTTCAGTCACTGTCGCAACGACAACAGCATCAATATTTTCTTTGTTACATGCTGCAATGAAGGCATCCACATCTTCTGGACGAACCACTACAGCCATCCGTTCTTGAGATTCAGAAATGGCAATTTCTGTACCGTTCAAACCTTGGTATTTCAATGGCACTTTGTCTAGATCAATTTCAAGACCATCAGCCAATTCACCGATAGCCACACAGACACCACCAGCACCAAAGTCATTTGATTTCTTGATTAGACGTGTCACTTCTCCATTACGGAAAAGACGTTGAATCTTACGTTCTTCGATGGCATTCCCTTTTTGAACCTCAGCACCAGCAGTCTCTACAGACTCAACTGTTTGAACCTTAGAAGAACCTGTCGCACCCCCGACACCATCACGTCCAGTCTTACCACCGAGCAAGATAATCACGTCACCAGCTTCCGGTTTTTCACGAACAACATTTTCCTTAGGAGCCGCTCCGACAACAGCACCTAGCTCCATACGTTTAGCTACAAAGCCTGGGTGGAAGTACTCACGAACATAAGTCGTCGCCAGACCAATCTGGTTACCATACGAAGAATAACCATGAGCCGCTGTCTTAGAAATGACCTGTTGTGGCAGTTTCCCAGCACGCGTTTCCGAAATCGGTGCTGTAATATCACCCGCACCAGAGATCCGCATGGCTTGGTAGACATATGAGCGACCTGACAATGGATCACGAATGGCTCCACCGATACAAGTAGCAGCCCCACCAAATGGCTCAATTTCAGTTGGGTGGTTGTGGGTTTCATTTTTGAACATGAGGAGCCAAGGTGCCTTGACACCATCAACGTCCACTTCGATTTCAACCGAGCAGGCATTGATTTCGTCAGACACTTCCATGTCATCCAAACGTCCATTGGCACGCTCATAACGACCAAAAATAGTCGCCATATCCATCAAGGTTTGAGGTTTTTCTGTACGTCCCAACTCATCACGCATGGCAATATACTTGTTATAAGTCGCCTGCAATTGCTTTTGGAATTTAGAAGCTGAAAAGTCGATGTGTTGCAACTCTGTCTCAAAAGTCGTGTGACGGCAGTGGTCAGACCAGTAAGTGCCCAAAACCTTGAGTTCCGTCTCAGTTGGCACGCGCCCGATTGACTTAAAGTAGGCTTGGATAAAGAGCAAATCATCCACTTCCATAGCCATCCCTTGCTCGGTCTTGTAACGAGCAAAGTCTTCTGCTGTATAGCTTTCAAAGAAAGTCAATTTAGGAATGGTCTTGTCTGACTCTGAAAATTCCTGCTTGGCAATCCCTGTCGTGATGTCCTTGAAACGAGAATCAACTGGATTGAGTAGGTAGTTCTTGACCGCTTCCAACTCAGTCGCAGCAATGTCCTTGTTAACCAAATACAATTGAGCAGTATTAACCGCTACATCACTTGAGCTACCAAGCAAAAGCAAGGCTTCCTGTGAAGAAGCCGCACGCTGGTCAAACTGCCCTGGCAAGCTTTCGATAGCAAAGAAAGCATAGTTAGCCAGATCCGCCTGTACAGCAGCTTCGTCCAAGACATGATCTGTCACCTGCTCAGAGAAGATGTGCTTCTCTGCAGGTGCAAATAGGTCCTCTGCCAAATCAAATACATCATAGACTTGTACAATACGAATACTTTTCAAGCTTGACAGTCCCAAGTTATGCTTGAGTTCTCTAACCAAACTCTCTGACTTGACCTGAAAATCAGCCTTTTTTTCAACAAAAATACGTTTATCCATCAATTCTTATTCCTTTATTTCAGCTCTTACAATGTTCCAACGACCTTGAGGTTGTTATTTCAATTCTTGCAACTTTTCCCAGACAATCTCGTAAACGTCTGTCAGTTCTCCCAATCCCCTACGGAGTGAGAAGGTCTGGGGGAACTTTTCAGCCTGAGTCCTTTTAGTTGAGAGACGAAGGTTTTCCGTTACAAACAGATTATTTCAACCCCTTCAACTTTTCCCAGACAATTTCGTAAACATCTGTTAATTCACCTAGACCCCTACGGAAAACATCCTTATCCATGTGGTTGCCATCCGCATCCCACAAACGGCAATTATCTGGTGAAAATTCGTCTGCTAAGATAATCTTGCCATCCTTGTCAAAACCGAACTCTAGCTTAAAGTCAATCAACTTGAGGCCAATCTCAGCAAACCAGACTTTCAAGAGTTCATTAATTCGACGAGTTTCTTCCTTCAAGTAGGCGATTTGCTGTTCATCCGCAATCTGTAGGAATTTCACATGCTCGTCATTGATAAATGGATCATCCAAATCATCATTTTTATAGTAAAATTCGACAACCGGAGTCTCAAATGCGATTCCTTCGTCTACACCAAAACGTTTTGAAAAGGAACCAGCCGTGTAGTTGCGAAGCACGACTTCCAAAGGAATAATCTTAACCTTTTTATTGAGTTGTTCCGTGTCTGAAAGCTTCTCCACAAAATGAGTCGCCACACCAGCCGCATTTAATTTCTCAAAAATAAAAGATGAAATCTGATTATTCAACACTCCCTTACCTGCAATCTGCTCCTTCTTGACACCATTGAAAGCAGTCGCCTGGTCCTTGTAAGTTGAAATAATAAGATTTTCATCCTCAGTTGTATAGATATCTTTAGCTTTTCCCGAATAGATCAATTGTTTTGACATTTTAAAGTTCGCCTTTCGTATTACTTGAGCACATTCTACCACAAAAAACCCAAAAAAACAAGAATTTAACCGAATAAATATCGAATACACCTCAAAAATTGTAAAGAAAAAACTGCAAGAAAAAGATTTCTCACAGTTTTAAAATCATTTAACTCTAAAAACACGAACATTACTCTTTGTTCAAAAATTGATCCAAATAATAACGCAGGTAACTTTTCTTACCTGTAATCATCTGTAGGCGACCCTCCACCCCATATCGAAGTTTTTCAGTCTGCTCCGAAGTTAGATTAGTCTCCGCCTCAATTTTAAAGAAATTCCCTTTTTCAGCCTTAGTAGCTGTCGCATCAATACTTGTAATAGTAGAATCTAGGAAAAGTTGATTCTTGGCATCATAAGTCGTCGTATAGCGAACAGAGTCACCGACCTTGATCCTTGCTACATCTTTTGAACTTAGATAAGCTGTAAGTTTGGCTTTCCCTTCTTTTTCCAAGGACGGATAGAGTTGGGCTAGTAAGGCACCTTCTGCTACCATAGTAGAATCACTAGTCTCAGGATTAAGGTGAAGCACCCCATCCTCACTCGCCGTAATTTTCCCCTTGTCTAAAAGATTTCCCTGAACCTTCTTACCTGACTCCACCTCCAAGATTTTCTGGTCTAGAAGGGTCAATTCCTGACCAACCTTAGCCAAATGTTGGGATTTAAGAGACTCTAATTGACTGCTTAAGCCTGACGCATAGGCTTGCTGGGTACCTGAACCTGCATACTGGACACGGTAAGTAGCAAGACTGGATTCTAACTGAGAAAGCTGTACTTCAACCTGAGCAACAGCCTGAGCTTTAGCTTGCGGATTTTCCTCACCCTGAGACTTGTAGGACTGGTAGAGAGAGTAGGCTAGATTCTGATTGCCCAAGGAAGCACCTGTTTCAATAGCTGACTTAGCTGTCTGGTAATCGCGAATTTTAGCCTCTGTTTGGCTGATGAGGTTACCGATTTCGGCTTGAGTTTGACTAGCTGCTGCATTCTGGGACGCGATGGTCTCATTTTGTTGCGATGTACTAGCCCTAAGACTGCCCGCTTGGCTGATGTAGTCGCGAAAGGTGGCTTGGTAACCAAATTTATCCTCCTCTGGAAAGTGGTTCTCCCCTTCTTGCAGACTCTTTTGCAAATACTCCAATTGCTTTTTTTGATCCTTGAGCATGTCCAACTGACTGGCATAGGACTCTACTTGAACACCCTCTGCCCCTTCCTGATATTGAACCAGAAGATCTCCCTTTTTAACCAGCTTATTTTCTTCCAAATAATTGACAAGAATACGATTGTTACTAGTTGACTGGATATTTGCAAGGATTCGACTAGGCTCGACAGTCGCTCTAGTAGACAAACTCATCTCCTTCTCTGCAAATGTTGCAAATCCCAGCAAAAACACGAGCAGAAGGGACATGGGTACAATCACCCGACTGGAAAAATTATGGTAACGACGATTATAAAACTCCGCACTTTCTAAAAATTCTGGTTTCATCCTCTCCTCTTTCTAGCTATTGACCAAATGGGCGTAAAAGCCACCCTGTGCAAGCAAATCAGCATGATTTCCTTCTTCAACAATCTTTCCTTGATTCAAGACAACAACCTTCTCTGTCCGCTCAGCAATGGTCAAGCGGTGAGCGATGAAAATCAAGGTCTTGTCTAAAGCCATGAGATTATCGACAATTCGCTTCTCTGTCAAGATATCCAAACTGCTGGTCGCCTCATCCAAAATCAAGACCGGCGCATCTGTCAAGAGAGCACGCGCCAGAGCAATTCTCTGACGCTGCCCACCTGAAATCCCTGCCCCATCCGAAGTCAATTCTGTTTGGTAATTCAGTGGCATGCGCTCAATGTCCTCCCGAATCTCTGCCAACTCGACCGCCCGCAAGATATCCTCCTGAGTCGTCCCCTCCTTGGCTCCCAAAAGAAGATTCTCCAAAATCGTTCCGTTAAAGACATAGGGCTGTTGAGGCAGATAGTTGATATACTGACGCAGAGCCTTTTTATCAATCTGATTGAGATTGACACCACCCAGACTAATCTCTCCCTGACTAGGGTCGTAAAAATTAACCATCATCTTGGCCAAGGTCGTCTTACCTGACCCTGAAATCCCCACAAAAGCCACCTTAGAGCCTTGGGGAATGGTCAAATTGATATCCGACAAGACGTCTCGACCATAGCCATACTTGTAGTAAACCTGCTTGAAGGACATCTCTCCCTTCATCAAACTCAAATCCTCAACCGTTTTCTTCTCCTCAAACTCAGAAGCTACCAGATAAACCTCATTCAGACGGTTATTGGCAACCTGCGCTGTCTGAAGCTTAGTTTGCAGGTTGATGATGTTTTCCAAAGGATTGGTAAAGTAAACCAGCAAGGTATTATAGGTAATCAACTGCCCCAAACTCATCTTGCCATCCATGACCAGAACAGCCCCCATCCAGAGAATGCCGACATTGAGCAAGAGATGGGCAACTTTTTTCAGAGCCTTTTGCTGACTCTCTGCCCGACTATAGGTAAAGGATTTTTTCAGATAATCCACAAATTCCTTGTCAATCTTTTGGTAGCGTGAACTTTCACTGGTCAAAGACTTGATAGTCTCAATACCATTGATGTCCTCAATGATAGAAGAAGACAGAACCGCATTGGCTTCCATGGTATCCCGATTCATCTTTTCAAACGGCTTCATAAAAGCAAAGATAATCACTGTATAGATGGGAAGTGCCAATAAGGTCATGAAAAAGAGATTGGTATTTTGTGAAAATAAAACAAGGGAAATAATGACAACCGTTGACACATCTAGGAAAATCGAAAGAATGGTCGAAGCCAGCGCATCAATGATACTGTTAGCATCTGTAAAACGAGACACGATTTCCCCTGTTCTGCGTGTCGCAAAGAAAGACATAGGCAGGTGAAAAACATGCTTGATATAGGACAAAATCACATCAATCGACAAGCGTTGCCCCAAAACAAGTAAGAGATACTCCTGAGCGTAAGACAAGACCTGCTGGAGAATATAAACAATGACCAGCCCAATAGAAATAATCCCCAGCGTCGAACGCATCTGATCTGGCACATAGGTATCAATGATAGATTGCAAATAATAAGAACCCACAATATTAATCAAGGTGACCAAGAGTGTTGCCAAAACGATATTGGCAATCAAGCCACGCTGCTTCACTAATATAGGGATAAAAGAGAGAAGACCATTTTTTTGATCCTTATGGGGCTTATAGTCTGGACTAGGTGCCATAAACAGAGTCACTCCTGTCCATTCTTCCGCAAAACGCTCACGTGGTAGTTTGGTCAATTTCACCCCAGGATCTGGATCGGCGATATGAATTCTATCCTTGTCTTGCCCAGTCACCACATAGTAGTGGAACAATTTCCCTTCCTTAAGTACATGAGCAACAAAAGGAAAGGTCAAATCTGACAAATCAAAGAGTGTCATATCCGCCTTGATGGCTCGCGTTTCAAAGCCAATCTCCTCTGCCACCTTGACCAAGCCCAAAGCCGTCGTCCCATCCATGGTCGTCTTGGCCAATTCACGCAAGTGAGCCAAAGAATAGTAACTACCATAGTAGCCAAAAACCATGGCTAATGAAGCTACACCGCAGTCCATCTGATCCACCTGCGGACGATAGTGACGTTTCCCAAATTTCATATCCATCTCCTTTTTCCTAAACTCATACTCAATCAAAATCAAAGAGCAAACTAGGAAGCTAGCCGCAGGTTGCTCAAAGCACGGCTTTGAGGTTGTAGATAGAACTGACGAAGTCAGTAACATCTACACGGCAAGGCGACCTTGACGTGGTTTGAATTTGATTTTCGAAGAATATAAACTCATCTGATAATACCTATCTTACCCCAATTCCCAAACAAAAACTGGACTTCCTTCCCAAATGCGCCTATCTACCCCCAAAATGCACTTTTGGGATTTAAAAATAGGTAGAACAAACGTCATACCTAAAATATATATTTATTTCTTTTTCTTCCTAATTCTTTTGTCAATCATATATAAAACGATAATCGAAAACAGCGGTGGTACAATATAACTCTTTTCACTCATTGTCAGCTGAAATCCCAGAGTTGCTAGTATCTTAAAGATGAAAATATTCATCAAAAATAGAAAAATAAATACTAAAAAATATTTTAAAACCTTCTTCATTTCTTTTCTTCAACTCTCCTAATTTCTATAACTATTCTATCAAAAAAACACGAATAATAATAATACAAATAAACTCCAAACGATGTAAATAGACACTTCAACTGCACTTTTGGGATAAAAAATAGGCAGAACAAACGTCCTACCTACTAAAAATATGGTATAAAAGGAAATTGATTTTTTACTGACACCCTAGGCAAGCTTGGGACAAATAAATCATTGATAGTAACCTTTACGACATCCTATTTAAAGTTACTTCAATTTTTAATGTCCCTGCTATTTCTAAGCCACCTCTGGTATGATCTATTCCTAGTCAGAATAGATAACACCGTTCTAAATTACGATTCATAGTTACTCCTTTTTTGATTCGTTACTATAAGACACCTATTCCCTATAGAGCGTCTACTACTTCAAATTTATCCATTCTTTTTTCTTTACTTCTGTATAAAAGAATGAAGACCATCATAAATAATGCAATCGTTGGTATATTGAAATTATCAAAGCAAGTAGGTAAAGAAACTTTATTTATGTCAGCTACCAATCTGATGATGATATAAGACATTGAACTAAGTAATACCATAATTTCAGGCCAAACTTTCAATACTGATTTAACGAATTTCATATTAAACTCCAATGTGATGCATTCTTAGATTTACCCTAACCATTTTCAGCACAAACTAACAAGTCATTCCTAACTGCTCACCCTACTCGCTTTTTATTGCCCCTATATCCTAGATAAAAGAGCCCAAATAAAACAGGGTAAATTTCTGGATAAAATAGGGTATTGATCGGATTTTTCAACATCAGATACGTTGCAATGTAGATTATGAGCGATACGATAAAATACCCCTCAGCAAAATCTAATAAAAATTGTTTCATGGTAGACTCCTATTTTACTAAAAAACGTTCTACCATTTTTTATCCACCTCGTGATGCCGACTGATAACCATTATACGCACCCCAAGCTAACAGTCCGACAGCCAAAATACCACCACCAACCAAAAGTAACACTCCTCCACCATCAACTTCTTGCAATTCAATATCACTTAACGTAGTATAATTTTGTTCAATAGTTTGTAAATTTGACATATTTATCCTCCATTTTAATAATAAAAATTAGTTTTCTTTTAATACACCAATAATAATCATCAATACACTCATAACAAACGCAGACAACAATCCTTTAGTAGTACTATTGAAAAAAGGTCTATCAAAAACATAATAATTATATGCAGATAATCCTAAACCAACGGCAGTCACCACAATTGTAATAACGAGTAATATAATCCAAAATGTTTTCTTGCTCATATTTATCAAAAACTACGGATGAGTAATATAGTAGAACGTTTTACCAGCAGCTTCACCAACTTGGTAAATCCCCCAACCAATTGCAATACCCACAGAGACTACCTCCCAAGCAATTCCCCCGTCTACATTCATTAACTCTTCTTCTGTAAGAGCTACAAAGTTCTGTTCCATTTTGTCAAAATTTGTCATCTTTTTTTCTCCTCAATTTTTATGTTTTGTTATATCTTTAATGTTTAGCCTCTAAGCCAAGTTGGATAAATAGTTCAAATAATCATTTCTAATCTCCTTTCCTCTGCTTCTCACTTATCTATTCGAAAAAAATTTCGAAAATGTACAATTGATTAAATTTTATTTGAAAAATAATTTAATGAACTACGGATAAAAACCAGTCACATACATAAAACTCCTCCTTTTTCTTTCTTATCTATTTGTAATTCCCACTAAAAGTTCTAAATTTTTTATTTTTCCTGACAATAAAAAAGCAACATGACTTGCATGTTGCTTTATGTTAGATTTTATCTTTAATGGCTTTTAATACATCTGCTACACTTTGGAGGTGATCGATTTCTTCATCACTGATTTCGATTCCGAATTCATCCTCAATGGTTAGTACGAATTCCATCAAATCTACCGAATCAGCATCCAGATCATCCTTCAAGCTCAAGGCCTCTGTCACGACAAAGTCTTCTCCCTGTCGCTCTTGGATAATGGTCACAATACGGTCAAAAATTTCTTTTTCTGTCATCTCTTTTATTCTCCTGAAAATTCACGCGCAGTCTGGGCAACTACGTCTGTTTCTAGCATGGTACGAATCTGGCGAATCGTACTATAAACAGCCTTGGCATCACTTGAGCCATGAGTCTTGACAACAGGTGCCTTAACACCAAACAAGACCGCTCCACCAACATCTGAGTAGTTGAGCTGTTTTTTCAAACCTCTGAGGCTGTCCTTGAGAAGGAGTGCGCCTAGTTTTGCTCGAAGACCACCACCTGTAATAGCTGTCTTGAGCAAGCCCATGATTCCCATAGCTGTCCCTTCAATGGATTTGAGCACTGCGTTTCCCGTGAAACCATCTGCTACGACAACATCTGCAACTCCATTCATCAAATCACGCGCTTCCACATTTCCGATAAAGTTCAAACTTTCATCAGCCGCTAGTAATTCGTAGGTTTCCTTACGAAGCGGGTCACCCTTGCTACTCTCTGTTCCGTTGTTGAGCAAACCAACACGTGGTTGCGCAATGCCACGGACATTTTTGGCATAGAAGGAACCTAGAACCGCGTATTGATGGAGGTGCTGGGCTGTATTTTCCGCATTGGCACCGAGGTCTAGCATGTCAAAACCTTTCCCATCAATAGTCGGCAAGGTTGACATAAGCCCAGGGCGATCGATATTCTTGATACGACCCACGATGAAAAATCCTGCTGCTAGTAAAGCACCTGTATTCCCAGCCGATAGGACAGCATCTGCTTCACCCTCTTTGACAGCCTTGGCCGCCAAGACCATACTGGCATTTTTCTTCTTCCGAATAGCTCTCGTAGGTTCATCGCCTGAATCAATCTTCTCATCCGTATGGATAATGCTGACGCGCTCTGTCGCTGTCAAATATTGCTTGATTTTAGCTTCATCTCCGTAGAGTTGAACCTCAATATCTGAAAAGTCAGTCAGGGCTTGATTGACACCCTCAACGATGGCCTGAGGTGCGTAATCGCCTCCCATGGCATCTACTGCGATTTTTTTCATTTCTTTTCCTCTTTTAGTAATTGTCCCCAGTCTGCTAGGGAATCAATAAATTTCTTTGATTTTAGGTGAATCCCAACGTACTCTTCGTAGAGTTGATCCATAAATTGGCGTAGCTCTTGCTTGATTTCGGACTTGAGCGAAATGGTCTCCAAGGTCTCAAAATCAATGGCTTGAAATTGATTGAGCAGATAGGGGATATTGGGATTGAGATGGCAACGTCTCTCATCTTCATGATAATGATCTGGACAGAGGCAGGCTCCATATTTGAAAGAAAAGTCAAAAGCCTGACCGACCCGATGGCAGAATACACACTCATTAAAATTGAGGCTGATCCCAAATCGAGTCAAGATTTGGATTTCAAAAATATTGGTCAAAACCTGATAATCCAAGCCCGCTTCCATCAACTCCAAAGTCTTTTGCAAAAAAGCAAACAAGGGAGCATCCTGCTGATTGTCCTGCAAACTAGCATCTGCAAGAGCCGCTACATAGGTCGCATAGGCCATGACAAAGAGGTCACTATTAATCTTGGGAAAGGTCATCACCTCATGATAGTCCTCGATGTAACTAAGCCCATCATCATTGATTCGCAAGAGAAATCGTGCCAGCACTAAGGGCTGAATAACAGGTGCCAGCTTAGACTGGCCAGCATGTTTAACGAAAAACATGCGCTTACCAGCCTGCTCAGTAAAAATCTTGACGAGCTTATCATCCTCACGAAAATTGCGATTGTAGAGCACCAAGCCTTGACTCGTGATAGACTGAATCATGCTTCTCTCATATACTCCTCAAGCCGTTTCATGGCTTCTGTGATCGTCTCCATGCTGGCTGCATAAGATAGGCGAACATAACCTTCCCCGTAACGCCCAAAGGCAGCACCAGGGATAAAAGCAACGGCCTTCTTCTGAGCAAAATCCTTCAGAAAAGCAAAGGAATCTTGATTGTAACCAGCTGGAATCTTAGCAAAGATATAGAAGGCACCGTCTGGTTTGATAATCTCAAAACCAAGAGCAGTCATCTTTTCGATAATATAGTCCCGACGCTGGATGTATTCCTTCTTCATAGACTCCGCATCGTTTTTACCAGCCGTCAAGGCTTCTACTGCAGCATGTTGGGCCATGGTATTTGCAGCAGTAACCAAATATTGGTGACTCTTGATTAACTGGGCTGTAAAGGCCGCAGGAGCGAAAATCAGACCCAAACGCCAACCGGTCATGGCATGCGATTTAGACAAACCATTGATAATAATAGCCTGATCTCTCAGCATAGTTCCTAGAGACACATGGGCTTCCCCTGTGTAGGTCAACTCTGAATAGACCTCATCACAGACAACGAAAATTTCGTACTTACGCAAAACAGCTGCCAAGGCTTCCAACTGCTCCCGATTATAAGTAATTCCTGTCGGATTGGCTGGATAATTGAGAATAACCGCCTTGAGCTTGTCACCCTGCTCTAAAATGGCCTTCTCCAACATTTCAGGAGTCAAGACAAAATTATTTTCAGTCGTATCAATCTCGACAACCTCTGCCCCAACTAGATTGACAATCGGTTCATAGCCTGGATAAGCGGGAGCTGGCAAGAGCACCTTGTCTCCCTCTTCCAAAATAGCCGTCAAAGTAGCAGATAAAGCCTCTGTCGCCCCAATTGTAACCAAAATTTCATTTTCAGGAGCATAGTCCAGTTGGTACTTTTCCTTAACAAAGTCACTGGCTGCCTGACGTAGAGTCAGCAAGCCACTCATCCCTGTATAGTAGGATTGGTTCTGGTCAATCGCTCGCTTAGCCGCCTCCTTGACATGATCTGGCGTTGTAAAATCAGGTTCCCCCAAGGTCAAACGCAAGACCCCAGGAATCTCAGAAATAGCCTGGTCAAACTGACGAATCAACGAAACTTGAATCTTATCTAACTGTTTATTAAAGCGCTTAGTTAAGTCCATAGATACCTCCTACTGTCAAAACGTATCTCTATTATACTACAAAAGCCCCCTGACCGCAAAAATACATTATAGAATAACGCTAGCATAACAAATTGAAGTATGTTAATTTAAATTCATCACAACACTATGTTTTTAGAATACTCAATGAAAATCTCATGAGACTAGGAATCAGGTTGAAAGCATAACTAAAGTTAGGTAAGCCGAAGATGACAACGTATCATGAGATTTTCGACGAGTATTGAGGTTTTGATAATCTTCGTTACAACTATTCTAGCACCATTACTGATTACTAGATCGGTAATGTCATTTCTGAGTGGATAGTCAGAAAGTGGTTAGATAAGCGCGACAAAAAATATAACCTGAGTTTAGTTTTAATGTAACTGGACAAAAAGAAATACCAGAGGTGGAGCTCTGGTATTTTTGTTTTTGCCAAGACTTCGTTACAGTTCTTGTAAGATTATTACATAATTAGCACTACTTGTCAAATAATTATTAGGACCCACTTTCTATTTTACTTTTCCTGTTTACAGGTCTATAATGGTAACAGATTCTATTTGGAGGTTTTTATGTCATTTCTATCAAAAAATGGAGCAGGCATCTTGGCCTGCCTTCTCATTTCAATCATATCTTGGTACTTAGGAGGATTCTTCCCTGTCATTGGCGCACCCGTCTTTGCGATTTTCATAGGCATGCTTCTCCATCCCTTTCTCTCGCCTTATAAACAACTGGATGCTGGATTGACATTTAGTTCCAAGAAATTGCTCCAGTATGCCGTTATCTTGCTTGGTTTTGGTCTCAATATCTCGCAAGTCTTCGCAGTTGGGCAATCTTCACTCCCTGTCATCCTGTCCACCATCTCAATAGCCTTGATTGTTGCCTACCTCTTCCAGCGCTTCTTTGCACTGGACACAAAACTGGCTACCTTGATTGGAGTAGGTTCTTCTATCTGTGGGGGTTCTGCCATTGCGGCGACAGCGCCCGTTATCCATGCCAAGGAAAAGGAAGTAGCCCAAGCCATCTCCGTTATCTTTTTCTTCAATGTCTTGGCTGCGCTCATATTTCCAACGCTAGGTACCTGGCTTCATCTATCCAATGAAGGCTTCGCCCTCTTTGCAGGGACTGCGGTCAATGATACTTCCTCTGTAACCGCCACAGCTAGCGCTTGGGACAGTCTCTACCAGACCAATACCCTCGAATCCGCAACCATTGTCAAACTTACGCGGACACTGGCTATCATCCCCATCACTCTCTTTCTCTCCTACTGGCAAAGTCGCGAGCAAAAAAATAAGCAAGGCCTTCAACTGAAAAAAGTCTTCCCACTTTTTATCCTTTACTTTATCCTTGCATCGCTCCTAACCACCTTACTGACCTCTATCGGTGTGTCCAGCAGTTTCTTTACCCCACTCAAACAACTCTCCAAATTCCTCATTATCATGGCCATGAGTTCCATCGGTCTCAAAACCAATCTGGTAGCTATGGTCAAATCCAGCGGAAAATCCATTGTTCTCGGAGCCATCTGCTGGATTGCCATCATCCTCACCAGTCTTAGTATGCAGACCCTTATCGGCATTTTCTAACACAAAAGGTAGCCCACCAGCTACCTTTTCTTATGTTTCCTCAATCAAGCGTGTATGTTCTCTCTTAATACAACGATTCATCACGATGTCATCGCATCCACCAGCACGCAAGATTTCTTCCGCTTCTAGACTTTCAAGTCCTAGCTGTGCCCAAAAAATCTTGGCGTCAGCCTTGAGAAAATCACGCGCCACATCGGGCAGAAACTCACTGCGACGGTAAACATTGACAATATCTACAGGAAAAGGAATCTCAGCGAGGCTAGCATAAGCCTTTTCACCCAAGATGTCGCCACCTGCCGCCTTGGGATTGACTGGAATAATTTTATAACCCCGAGCCTGCATTTCCTTGGTCACTCGATTGCTAGTTGTTTCTTCACGGTCTGATAACCCCACTACAGCAAGGGTTTTACTCGTTGCTAGATACTGACGAATCACGCCATCACTTGGATTGATAAATTCTTGACTCATAGAAAACCTCCTTTTTCATCAGTATAGCACAATTTGAAAAGGCTTGCATAATTTTACTACAAAAAAGGAGGACTAGCCCCCTTTTTATTTAGCCTCGTACCAGGTTGCCCCTTCATTCTCATCCGCGATGAGGGGAACACTGAGTTGAATAGCTTCTTCCATGGTTTGTTTGACTAATTTTTTCATCTCTGCTAATTCCGATTTAGGAACTTCAAGGACGATTTCATCGTGCACTTGTAACAGCATCTTAGTCTGATAACCACCTGCAACCAAGGCCTTGTCTAGTTGAATCATAGCAATCTTGAGAATATCTGCTGCCGAACCCTGGATAGGAGAGTTAATGGCTGTCCGCTCTGCAAAACCACGAATGTTGAAGTTGCGCGAATTGATATCTGGTAACTCACGACGACGTTTGAAAAGGGTCTCTACATAGCCCTTATCACGCGCCTCACGCACCACTTCATCCATGTAATTTTTAATACCTGGGAAGCGTTCAAAGTAGGTATCAATGTAGGCTTTGGCTTCCTTACGGCTAATGCCCAAATTATTAGACAAGCCAAAGTCTGAAATTCCATAAACCACTCCAAAGTTGACTGCCTTGGCATTGCGACGGTCGTTTGCAGTCACATCCTCAGGACGCTCAATGCCAAAGACCCGCATGGCTGTCGAAGTATGGATATCTGCCCCCTCTTGAAATGCCTTAATCAAGTGCTCATCCTTAGAAATATGCGCCAAAACGCGCAATTCAATCTGTGAATAGTCCGAGCTGAGAAGGACACTATCCTCCCACTCAGGCACAAAAGCCTTACGAATGAGACGGCCTTGCTCCAAACGCACAGGAATGTTTTGCAAGTTTGGATCCACACTAGACAAACGCCCGGTCTGGGTCAAATCCTGCACATAGCGAGTATGAATCTTTCCATCAGCCAAAATCCAGTCCTGCAAGCCAATCACATAAGTAGACTGAATCTTAGCAATCTGACGGTAGTCTAGGATTTTCTTAACAATCGGAGCAATAGGAGCCAAACGTTCCAACACATCCACCGCAGTCGAATAACCTGTCTTGGTTTTTTTAGTGTATTCTAGAGGAAGTCCCAATTTTTCAAAGAGAAGCACACCCAACTGCTTAGGCGAGTTGATATTAAACTCCTCACCAGCCAGTTCATAAATCTCCTGAGTCAGTTTTTCAATAACAAGCTCATTTTCAGCCTGCATCTCAAGCAAGGTCTCTTTCTTGACCCTAATCCCAGCAATTTCCATCTTGGCAAGGACAAAAGCCAGAGGTTGCTCCATATCATAAAGAAGCTCTAATTGCCCATTTTCGCTGAGTTTTTCAAGTAAAACAGGCTCTGTTTCGACCAAAACTGCAAGCTTACGAGCTAAGTGTTCCAAGAATTTCTCACGTTCAGGAATGGCCTTTTTAACACCCTTACCGTAGAAAGTTTCATCATCAACCAAGTAAGTCTGACCATAAAGACTAGAAATAGTCGCAATTTCATTGTCCTCCACAGTCGAAAGGAGGTATTTAGCCAAACGGCTGTCAAAAGCAGGCACCTGCAAATCCACACCAAAACGATGCAAGAGAACTTTAGCCTTTTTAAAATCATAAACTCTCAGAGGTGTTTTTTCTAGAAAATCCTTGAAAATAGGCTCTTGCAAAAGCTCAAGATTGTCTGTAGCGTAAAGTTTATCCCCACAAGACCAGGCAAAACCAACCAAATCATCCGTATGGTAATTCTCACCAAAAAGCTCAAAATGGAAGATAGACTCCTCACTCAGCATATCTTGACTGACTTGATCAACGATAGTAAAGTCCAAACTCTCAGCCACATCAGCTGACGACACATTTAAAGCCTGCTTGAGCTGTTTGAAGCCCATCTCATCGTAGAATTTCCCGAGATTTTCCACATCTGGACCACTATAGACCAAATCCTCCAAACCAATCTCAACCGGTGCCTTGGTATCAATAGTCGCTAGTGTTTTCGACAAAAAGGCCTGTTCCTTATCATTGATGAGATTTTCCTTCATCTTAGAAGCCTTCATCCCATCAATATTTTCATAAATTCCCTCAAGCGAACCATGCTCCAGCAAGAGCTTGATACCCGTCTTTTCACCGATTTTGGTTACTCCAGGGATATTATCCGACTTATCACCCATGAGCGCCTTGAGATCGATAAACTGCGTCGGTGTAATGCCCATCTTTTCCATAAGATATTCTGGCGTAAAGGCCTCAAACTCAGCCACACCTTTCTTGGAAATTTCAACCACCGTATGCTCATCCGTCAGCTGAATCAAATCCTTGTCCCCACTGACAATGGTAATATCAAAACCATCCTGTTCTGCTAGCTTATCCAGCGTCCCAATGATGTCGTCCGCCTCATACTGAGCCAACTCATAATGACGAATCCCCATATGATCCAGCAATTCACGAATAAAAGGAAATTGCTCACGAAACTCATCAGGAGTCTTAGCCCGACCACCCTTATAGTCCGCATACATCTCTGTACGGAAGGTCGTCTTTCCCGCATCAAAAGCCACCAAAATATGACTCGGCTCAACCCGTTCCAACAAATGGCTCAACATCAACTGGAAGCCATAAATGGCATTGGTATGCAAACCAGCCGCATTCTTAAAACGGTCCAACTGCTGATAGAGCGCAAAAAACGCCCGAAAAGCAACAGAAGACCCATCAATCAATAATAATTTTTTCTTATCCATACACCCATTATAAAGGAAAGCACCAAAAAATACCATTGGGAAGAGCCAAACCAAGTATTTTTCGGCTCTATAATATTTGTAGTGGGTAAATCCCCTATGGATATTATGGAGCCTATTTTGTTGTAGAAAAAAAGTCCCATAAGATCTATAATGAAAAGCA